>NZ_WWFY01000114.1:0-3046 GCF_009864975.1 Pseudonocardia sp. SID8383 | reverse complement strand
GCCGGGGACCGGCTGCCCCCGGCCCGCGAGGTCGCGGGCGCACTGGGGATCAATCTGCACACCGTGCTGCGCGGCTACCAGCAGCTGCGCGACGAGGGCCTGGTCGACCTGCGGCGCGGCCGCGGGGCCGTGCTCACCGAGCGGGCCACCGGTGGACGCGCCGAGCTGGAGCGCAAGGCCGGTGAGCTGGCCGAACTCGCCCGGCGGCTCGGGCTCGACGAGTCCGACGCCCTCGGCGCGGTGCGGGCCGCCTTCCGCTGACGCCGCGGCGCCGCCGTCAGCCGAGCGGGCTGCGCGGCAGCAGCCGGTCGGAGATGATCTTGCGCTGGATCTCGCTGGTCCCCTCGAAGATCGTGGTCAGCCGGGCGTCGCGCCAGTGCCGTTCCACCTGGTGCTCGGTGGTGTAGCCGTTGCCGCCGTGCAGCTGGATGCCGTCCGCGGTGACCTCGGCGGCCATCTCGGTGGCCAGCAGCTTGACCATCGCCGCCTCCCGCTCGCAGGGCTCGCCGAGGTCGAGCCGGTGCGCCACGTTCTGGTAGAAGGCGCGGGCCTGCTCGACCCGGGCGGCCATCGTCGCGAGGGTGAACCGGACGGCCTGGAAGTCGCCGATCGGGTGCTCGAACTGGTGGCGTCGCTGCAGGTAGCGCACGCAGTCCTCGACGGCGGCCCTGGCGAGCCCGACCGCCCGCGCGGCGGTGTGCACCCGGGCGATGTTCAGCCACGACTGGGCGTCGGCGAATCCCTCGCCGCCGGCGCCGAGCTGGTTGCCGACCGGCACCCGCACGCCGTCGAACTCCAGGTCCCAGGTGACGAAGCCGTGGTAGCCGATCTTGTCGATCGGGCGGCCGGTGATCCCGGCGGGGAAGGTGTCGCGCTCCTTCTCCACGACGACCGTCGCCAGGCCCGCGGAGCGCTTCTCCCCCGGCGCAGGGTCGTCGGTGCGCACCAGCACCTGGATGAAGTCGGCGGCCTTGGCGTTGCCGGTCCAGCGCTTGTGCCCGGTGATCACGAACTCGTCGCCGTCGCGGACCGCGCGGGTCTCCACCCCGGCCAGGTCGGACCCGGCGTCGGGCTCGGACAGCGCGATCGCGCCGATCCACTGCCCGCGGGCCGACCGGCGCAGCAGCTCCGCACGGCGCTCCGGGTCGGTGACGGCGGTCCCGGCGCCCTGCGCACGGGCGATGATCGACCCGACGCTCATCCACGCCCGGGCCAGCTCCTCGGCGACCATGCAGTACTCGAACGCCCCGAGACCCAGCCCGCCGTGCTCACGGTCGACGGTGATGCCGAAGTAGCCCAGCTCGCCCATCTCGTCGAGCAGGTCGCGCGGGATCTCGCCCTTGCGCGGGTCCAGCTCGTCGGCGACGGGCAGCACCCGGGTCGCGGCGAACTCGCGGGCCTGCTTCTGCAACGCCTCGCGCTCGGGGGTGTGGTACGGCGCGGTCAGTACCGGGACAGGCGGCTCGAGAAGATCGTCACTGGCCATGGGCGCAGTATCACCCGTCCCGGCCGACCCCGCCCGGACCCGACCGGCCGACCCCGACCATCGGCACAGGACCGCTGCGGCACGCATCGCCGCGTGCGCATGTCCGTACGGGGTGGGAGGGTCGTCAGCGGGCGACGCGGCCCGACCCGTGGGGGCGCGGGATCGGTGCGGCCGCGTCACCGCCGCGCGGCCGCGACCGCGGTCCGCGCGTCCACGCAGGAGGGGAGCGCACCATGCCCGACAACCGCGTCGTCGTGTACAAGGGACCCGGCGAGGTCGCCGTCGAGTCGATCGACTACCCGAAGCTGGAGCTGCCCACCGACGTCGTCGACGGGCTCGGCATCCAGCGGAAGGCTCCGCACGCGGCGATCCTGAAGATCGTCACCACCAACATCTGCGGATCCGACCAGCACATGGTCCGCGGCCGCACCACCGCACCGGTCGGGCAGTCGCTCGGCCACGAGATCACCGGCGAGATCGTCGAGGTCGGCGACGACGTGCTGTTCGCGAAGGTCGGCGACATCTGCTCGGTGCCGTTCAACATCGCCTGCGGGCGTTGCCGGATGTGCAACGAGGGGAAGACCGGCGTCTGCCTGAACGTCAACCCGGCCCGTCCCGGCGCCGCCTACGGCTACGTCGACATGGGCGGCTGGATCGGCGGCCAGGCCGAGTACGTGATGGTGCCCTTCGCCGACTTCAACCTGCTGCGCTTCCCCGACCGCGACCAGGCGTTGGAGAAGATCCTCGACCTCACGATGCTGTCGGACATCTTCCCGACCGGCTACCACGGCGCGGTGACCGCCGGGGTCACCACCGGATCGACGGTCTACGTGGCCGGCGCCGGGCCGGTCGGGCTGGCCGCGGCGCACGCCGCGCAGCTGCTGGGGGCGGC
The DNA here is from genome assembly GCF_009864975.1 of Pseudonocardia sp. SID8383. Classification (NCBI taxonomy): domain Bacteria; kingdom Bacillati; phylum Actinomycetota; class Actinomycetes; order Pseudonocardiales; family Pseudonocardiaceae; genus Pseudonocardia; species Pseudonocardia sp. SID8383. The sequence continues at coordinate 668 of NZ_WWFY01000114.1, read as the reverse complement.
GGCGGTCGTCGTCGGGGACATGATCCCCGAGCGGCTCGCGCAGGCGCGCAGCTTCGGCTGCGAGACCGTCGACCTGTCCGGCGACGGGACCCTGGCCGAGCAGCTGGAGCAGCTGCTCGGCGAGCCCGAGGTGGACGCCGCCGTCGACGCCGTCGGGTTCGAGGCCCGCGGACACGGGCGCGACGCCGGGGAGGCTCCCGCGACCGTGCTGAACTCGGTCATGGAGGTGACCCGGGTCGGCGGCGCGCTCGGCATCCCGGGGCTCTACGTCACCGGCGACCCGGGTGCCGCCGACGACAAGGCCAAGGAGGGCACCCTCGGCGTGCGGATCGGGCTGGGCTGGGCGAAGTCGCACAGCTTCACCACCGGCCAGTGCCCGGTGAAGAAGTACAACCGGCAGCTGATGCAGGCGATCCTGTCCGACCGGGCGCAGATCGCGAAGGCGGTCAACGCGACCACGATCTCGCTGGACGACGCCCCGCGCGGCTACCAGGAGTTCGACGGCGGCGTGGCCCGCAAGTTCGTGATCGACCCGCACGGCAGCGTCGCGGCGTGAGACCGGCCGGGTCCGGTGCCGCCGTCGCGGTGCCGGGCCCGGCTCACCCGCCCGCCCCGGCCGCGCGCCGGTAGAGCTCGGCGGCGGCGCGGGAGAAGCCGTCGGGCACCCC
>NZ_WWFY01001137.1:0-360 GCF_009864975.1 Pseudonocardia sp. SID8383 | reverse complement strand
CTCGAACGCGACGCCCGGGACGCGGGCCGCGCGGGCGGCCGGGTCCCGCACGAGCTGGGTGTCGGTCTCCCCGATCGCGGTGACCCGCGGCATCCGGGCACGCACCCCGGCACGGTCGGCCGCGATGGGACTGGCCCAGCGGGTCTCGACGAGCAGCTGCGCCTCGGCGGTCCGGGCGAACCCCGCGAGCAGCAGCGCGGCGCCCTCGCGGTGCGCGCGCAGCACCAGCACGTCGCGGACCTGCGGGTAGGGGGCTCGGGGCTCGGAGTGGGAGTCGTCGCCGTCGTCCCAGACGGCCAGCAGGCCGAGCTCGCCGAGCGGGGCGAACGCCGCGGACCGGGTGCCGACGACGACCCGCAC
>NZ_WWFY01001136.1:0-447 GCF_009864975.1 Pseudonocardia sp. SID8383 | reverse complement strand
ACGTTCGGCTGCTCGGCTCGGACCCGCCCGAACCAGCGGGCCGCGTCGTGGCCGAGCCACGCGGCGTCGGCCTCGGTGACGACGCCGAGGACCCAGCGCCGGTGCGCGGTGCGGGCCGCGGTGCGCGCGGCGTCGTCGAGCAGGGTGTCGCCGAAGGCACGCAGGGACTCCAGCAGCGCGAACCGGCGGGGGCCCGGTGCGCCGGTGTCGACGCCGACCAGGGACTTCGCGACGAGCGTGGCCAGCCCGTCGCGGACCGGCACCCCGGCGACGTCGGCGGCCGCGGCCGCGTCGAACCCGCCGGTGAACACCGACAGCGCCCCGAACAGCCACCGATCGGACGGGCCGAGGTCGTCGACCGACAGCGCGATGGTGTGCTCCAGGCTCCGGTGCCGGGCGGGGGTGCCCCGGCCGGCCCCCACGAGCAGGGAGAACCGGTCGTCGAGG
>NZ_WWFY01001135.1:0-471 GCF_009864975.1 Pseudonocardia sp. SID8383 | reverse complement strand
GGCCGGGCGGCGGCGCGCAGCGCACAGCACAGCGCCGCGGTCGTCGCGAGCGCCGCGAACGGCTCCGGGCGGACCCCGAGGTTCAGCGGTAGCCACCACGCCAGCAGCGCGACGCCGAGCGTGCCCCGCACCCAGGCCCGGCGGTGGTGGCGTGCCAGCACCGCGGGCAGCGCGACCCGCGACAGCAGCAGCCACACCGTGATCCCGGCGAGCACCGAGGGCACGCGCAGCACCAGCGGCCCCACCCCGGTCTCGGCCAGCGCCCGGACCAGGCGGATCACCAGCGTGTACGGCGCCTCCGAGGCGTTGCCCCAGCGGTAGACGTTGCCGAAGTCGCCGGTCGCGGTGCCGGTCGCGTTGCGCGCGATCGCCTCGGTGAAGCCGTCGTCGGTGGACAGCGGCCCGAGCACCGTCCACACCGCGAGGGTGACGACGACGAGCACGTCCGCGGCGGCCCGCCCGAGCCCGGCC
>NZ_WWFY01001134.1:0-614 GCF_009864975.1 Pseudonocardia sp. SID8383 | reverse complement strand
GAGGCGTCGACGGTGCCCAGCCCGCCCCGGACCCGGGCCCGGTCGGCGGGGGTGAGCCGCCCGGTCAGTGCCGCCGCGACCGGGCCGCACCGGCCGTCCTGCCAGGTGATCGCCGGGTGGACGGGGGCACCGCCGTCGTCGACGAACAGATGGGTGTTGACCTGGGCGCACACCCCGACCGCCGTCACCCCGGCCAGTGCCGGGCCGAGCGCGCCGACCACCTCGATGAGCCCGGACCACCAGTCGTGCGGGTCCTGTTCGGCGTGCCCGGGTGCGGGCCGCGCGGTGGGGTGGGCGGCCCGGGCCGCGGCGACCCGGGCGCCGTCGCCGGTGAACACCGCGGCCTTGACCGAGGTGGTGCCCAGGTCGATGCCGAGCAGGGTCACGGCCGGTCCCCCACGGTCGCGAGGAGCCCGGCCAGCGCCTCCCCGACGGCGGCGTGTCCCGCCCAGCCCCAGTGCAGCCCGTCGGGGTTGCCGTGTCCACCGAGGACGTGCTCGCCGACCAGGGCGGGCACGTCGAGCACCGTCACCGCCGGGGCGCCGGCCGCCCAGCGGTGGATCGCGGCGTCGGTGGCGGCGCGGTGCGGGTGGGCCAGGCCGTAGTCGGCGGCG
>NZ_WWFY01001133.1:0-727 GCF_009864975.1 Pseudonocardia sp. SID8383 | reverse complement strand
CTGGGCGGGGTGACCGTGCGGGCGCTCGTCGCCCAGGGCCGCTACGCCGTCCGCGGGCCGCTGGGCATGCTCGGCGGCGGCGCCGACGCGGCGGTGTCCGACGCGCTGGCGGCCACCGGCACCCAGGCCTGGGCCGACACCCCGGTCGAGCTGCTGTCGGGCGGGGAACGCCAGCGGGTGCGGATCGCGCTCGCCCTGGCCCAGGACGCCCCGGTGCTGCTGCTCGACGAGCCCACCACTTACCTCGACGTCCGCCACCAGCTGGAGGTGCTCGACCTGGTCCGGGAGCTGCAGGAGCTGCGCGGCCTGACCGTCGTCGCGGTGCTGCACGACCTCGCCCAGGCCGCGCGGTGCGCGGACCGGATCGTGGCGCTGCGCGACGGGCGGGTGCACGCCGACGGGGCACCCGGCGACGTCGTCGACGACCGGCTGCTGGCCGAGGTGTTCGGGGTGCGCGGGGTCGTCTCGACCCACGAGGGGCGGCTGACCTGCAGCTACCTGGACTCCACCCCGGCCCGGCCCGTCAGCGCCTGACCGCGCACCCACCCCGCCGGGCGTGGCGCCGACGACCGGTCCGCCACCCCCGTCGGGTCGCCGGTACGGCGACGTGCACGTTTCCGCCCCCGCGAGGGCGGAAACGTGCGTCTCGCCGGCCGGGCGCACGCCGGGACCGGTGCTGCCGTGGACCGGGCCGGGGTGTGCCGGACGGGTCGGCCCGGTCAGCCGC
>NZ_WWFY01001132.1:0-955 GCF_009864975.1 Pseudonocardia sp. SID8383 | reverse complement strand
GCTCGACGCCGACACCGCCGCCGTCGTCGGGCGGGCGCCGCTGCCGGGCGTGCTGCGCCACCTGCAGCTCGCCGGGCCGGGCGGGCCGGTGCTGGTCCCGAGCGAGAGCGCGAACGGCCTGCTGCGCGTCTCGCTGCCCGGCGGCCAGGTGTCGTCGGAGGTCATGACCGGCCCGATGGCGCACGACGCGACCGGGACGGCGGCCGGGACCGTGTTCGTCGCCAACGAGGCGGGTGGCAGCGTGTCCGTGGTCCGCGGGGACCGGGTGGTGCGCCAGCTGACCGACGTCACCCAGCCCGCCGGGCTCGCCCCCGTCGGCGACCGGGTCGGACTGATCGACGTCCGCGAGAACACCCTCACCGTCTACGACGCCGCCACCGGCGACGGCATCCGCGAGCTCCCGGCCGGCGACGGCCCGACCCACCTGGTCGCCGACCGGCACGGCCGCATGATCGCGACCGACACCCGGGGCGGGCACCTGATCGTCTTCGACCCGGCGGGCACCCCGGCCGAGGTCGGACGGGTGGACCTGCCCGGCGAGCCCTACGGGATCGCCTACGACCCGGTCCGGGACCGCGTGTGGGTCACCGCGACCGGGGCGAACCTGCTCGTCGGTTACGACATGACCGACCCGACGCCGCGGGAGGTCGCCCGGATCCCCACCGTGCGCCAGCCGAACACGGTGGCGGTCGACCCGGACACCGGACGGCTGTTCGTCACCGGCACCGCCGACGGTGTCGTGCAGGTCGTCGACGGGCCCGCCTAGGAGCGCGCGGAGCTCACGCGCGGGCCCCGAGGGCCGGTAGCAGCACGTCGTCGCAGACCGACCGCAGGTACCCGGCGTCGGCGACGGCGGCCGGCCCGTCGAGCAGCGTCGGCGCCACCACCGCGCCCGCCAGCAGATAGGGCAGGTGCCGGGCGGCGGGCGGGTCGGCGGGCAGCTCCCCGCGGGCGA
>NZ_WWFY01001131.1:0-1343 GCF_009864975.1 Pseudonocardia sp. SID8383 | reverse complement strand
CTGGGCGCCGGTGGCGGCCGGGGCCTGCTGCTGCGGGCTGCGGGCCTGCTGCGGGACCCCGCCCGGGTTGGTGCGGCCGAAGGGCGGCCCGCCGAAGGGGACCTCGGGGTGGCCGTCGTAGTAGGGGTTCGGGTTGCCGCCGGAGTGCTGCGGCCGGGGCTGGTGGTGCGGCGCCCAGCCCTGCGGCGCGGCACCGCGCGGGTCCTGCGCGTACTGCTGCTGGTGGCGTCCGGGGCCCTGGGGCCCCCGGTACTGCTGCGGGACACGGTGCGGGCCGGACTGCTGCTGCGGCGGGCCGGAGAGGTCCGGGGCGCCGTGGCGGTTCTGCGGAGTGGTCACGCCACGGCTGTCGCGGCGACGGCGGCCCGCGTATCAGCCGGCCCGCCCTTATCAACAAATGTGAGGACAGGTCCGTTCAGCCGTGCCGGTAGTCGGCCGAACAGGTCAGCCGAGGCGGTCGATCAGGGCCAGCGCGTCGGTCGGTGCGTGGACCTTCGCGTCGTTGTCGAAGTAGCAGACGACGTCGTGCCCGGCGTCGCGCCAGCCGCGGACGCGCTCCGCCCAGCCGTCGAGGGCCTCGGCGGTGTAGCCGCCGCTGTAGAGCTCCCCCTGGCCGTGCAGGCGCAGGTAGACGAGGTCGGCGGTCACCTCGTCGAACACCGGCCAGGTGCCCGCGGAGTCGGACAGCACCAGCGCGACCCCGTGCTCCCGCAGCAGCGCGGTGAACGCCGGGTCCCGGAACGACGGGTGCCGCGGCTCGACCGCGTGCCGCAGCGGGCGGTCGGCGTCGGTCTCGACCAGCGCCCGGCCGTCGAGCCGCTCGTCGTGCCCGGTCGCGGCCCGGGCGGCGGCCGTGGTGCTCGCCGGCAGCAGCTCCAGGAAGCGGGCCAGCCGGTCGGCGTCGAACCGCATCCGGGGCGGCAGCTGCCACAGCACCGGGCCCAGCGCCGGCCCCAGGCCGAGCACGCCGGAAGCGAGGAAGTTCGCGACCGGCACCGCGACGTCGCGCAGCTGCTTGAGGTGCGTCACGAACCGCGGGCCCTTCACCGCGAACACGAACCCGGCCGGGACCTGCTCGGCCCAGGCCCGGTAGTTCTCCGGGCGCTGCAGGGAGTAGAACGACCCGTTGATCTCGATCGAGGTGACCTGCCGGGACAGGTACTCCAGCTCGCGGCGCTGCACCAGTCCGGGCGGGTAGAACGTGCCGCGCCACGGCCGGTAGCGCCACCCCGACGTCCCCACCAGGGCCCGTCCGGGCCGGGTGGCGGATCCGGGGCGCGTCACGTGCCGCCGACCAGCCCGCGCAGCGCGGCCGCCCCGGCGACCGGGTGCGTGACGGGCCC
>NZ_WWFY01001130.1:0-1560 GCF_009864975.1 Pseudonocardia sp. SID8383 | reverse complement strand
CCGGCGACCAGCAGGTCCCGGGCGCGCAACGCGGCGGTCGGGGCGAGCACCACGTCGAGCACGGTCTCGTGGTGGGCCCGCCCGGTCACCACGGTCGGCTCCGGCAGGTAGGTCAGCGACCCGCCGTCGCCGACGCTGCAGCGCAGCACGGTCCGGCTCGGCCGGGCCGCGCGGTCGGCACTGCGGCCACCCGGCAGGGCGACGGCCGCCGCGACCCCGGTCAGGGTCAGGTGCGCCCCCGCGCCGACGGTCACGGTGAGGGTGACGTCGTCGCCGGCCAGCGGGGTCGAGGCCGACCCCACCAGGTGCACGACGGCGTCGGACCGGCTCGCACCGGTGACGCCACGACGGGGGACCAGGGCCAGCGGGGACTGCGCCCGCAGCGTGGTGACGACCGAGCGGCCGTCCCGCGCGACGACCACGAGCTCCGCGCAGGCCAGCACCTCAGACGCTCGCCCGGACCGCGGCGACCTGCTCGAGCACCCAGGCGCCGACGTCGCCGGCGCCCGGGTCCTCGACCAGCGACTGCGCGATCACCGGCAGCTCCCCGCGGATGCGCGCGGCGTCGCTGGTCATGACCCCGAGGTCGGCGCCGACCAGCGGCGCCAGGTCGGTCTTGTTGATCACGAGCAGGTCCGCGGTGGTGACGCCGGGGCCGCCCTTGCGGGGCACCTTGTCCCCGCCCGCGACGTCGACGACGAAGATCTGCCGGTCCACCAGGCCGCGGGAGAACACCGCGGTGAGGTTGTCCCCGCCGGACTCCACGAGCACCAGGTCCAGGTCGCCGAAGCGCTCCTCCAGCAGCTCGACGGCGTCGAGGTTGGCGGTGATGTCGTCGCGGATCGCGGTGTGCGGGCAGCAGCCGGTCTGCACGGCCTCGACCCGCTCCGGCGGCAGCACGGCGTTGCGGCGCAGGAAGTCCGCGTCCTCGGTGGTGTAGATGTCGTTGGTGACCACGGCCAGGCGGACCCGCTCGCCGAGGCTGCGGGCCAGCGCCGCGACCAGCGCCGTCTTGCCCGACCCGACCGGCCCGCCGATCCCGATCCGCACCGCGCGCCCGCCGCCCGGGGCCGGGTCGTGGTGGTCGTGGTCGGTGACCGTCGGGTCGAAGCTGATCACATGACCGTGGCCGTGCCCGGTCTGCCCGGTCGGCGGGCTCTGTTCAGGAGGCAAAGAGACGCACCCTCTCGCGGTGGTGGTGGACGTGGGACTCGGCCATGAGGTCGAGGACCGGCGCGCCGGGCGCCGGGAGGTCGGCGGGGTCGCCCGCCGCGAGGTCCGCGGCCTCGTCGACGACGACGGCCAGGTCGTCGTCCAGGGCGACGAGCGCGGCGTTGACGGCGAACGGGTCCAGCCCGAGCAGCCGGACCGCCGCCGACGCGGGCCCGGAGACGGCGAGGTAGCCGACGCAGCGGGCCGCGTCGGACGGGGACTCCCCGGCGACGCCGACGACGACGCCGACGATCAGCGGATGGTGCGGGCGCCGGTCGACCGCGACCAGCGTGTCGAGCTCCGGCGACGGCCACGCCGCCCGCGCCGCGCGCAGGGCGGCCTTCCCCT
>NZ_WWFY01001129.1:0-1581 GCF_009864975.1 Pseudonocardia sp. SID8383 | reverse complement strand
CGCCGCGAGCAGCCGCAGCCCCTCCCCGGCCGACGCGCCGGCCGGGTCACCGAGCACGCCGTTCGGGCTGACCGCGGCGATCCCCCCGGCCCGCAGCTCCCCGATGACCTCGCGCAGCGGCCGGGTGTCGCCCGGCTCGGCGCGGTCGGTGCGGACCAGGCCGGGATGCAGGTGGGCGAGCAGCGAGGTCTCGTAGCGCCCGGCGTGCGCGTCCAGCGGCACCCCGGGGACGTCGGCGACGCAGGACAGCCAGCCGGCGTCGCGGCCCTCGTGGCGCAGCAGGGTCACCGCCGAGCGGAGCGCGGCGACGTTGCCGCCGTGCCCGTTGAGCAGCACCAGCCGCGAGGCCCACCGGCACGCCGAGCGGCCGTACTCGACGAGGACGGTGCGCAGCGCGTCCTCCCCGATCGACACGGTGCCGGGGAAGCCCTCGTGCTCACCGGCGGCGCCGTAGGGCAGTGCGGGGGCGAGGACGAGCCCCGGGTCGGCGTCGTGCAGCGCCGACGCGACCGCCGACGCCACGGCGGTGTCGGTGCCCAGCGGCAGGTGCGGGCCGTGCTGCTCGGTGGAGCCGACCGGCACGAGCAGCGTGTACGCCGCGGCCGGGTCGAGGTCGGGCCAGATCAGATCCGCGAGGCGCACGGTCCCAGCCTGCCCCGTCGGGTCCCGGTCCGGCGCAGCGCGGTCACCGCGAGGACGACGGCGCCGGTCGGAGGACGCTCATCTCGAGGGCGAGGGCGAGGACGAGCAGGGGCCGCGCGAGGACGGCCGGCCCGGCCCACTCACGGGCTCCGGCGCGGCGGGCCCGGGATCTCGCTGGTCACCCGACGACCGTAGGAACTCGACCCGGCTCCAGGTCGACGAGGCGGCCCTCACGGATCGCGGCGTCGAACCGGCGCGGGGTCAGCGCGTCGCCGATCCGGTGCACCGGCCACGGCCCGCCGGCCAGCGCGGACCACAGGCCGGTGGCGGGGACGGTGGCCGTCGCCGCGACGACGGCGCCGACGTCGCGCCGCTCGGTGCGGCCGGTCGGGTGGTGCAGCAGCTCCACGGTGCAGTCGGGCTCGGCGCAGCTCTGCTCACCACGGCTCTGCTCACCCCTGCGCAGCACCCCCAGCACGGCGAGGTCGGTGCGGCAGCGGATCCCGGCGGCGTGCGCGCGGCGGCGGAACCCCTCGCGGTCCAGGGTGAGCCCGAGGTCCTGCCCGACGACCAGCGCGGGGGTGACGACCTCGACGGCGTGCCCGCGGGCGGCGAGCAGCTCGGCGACCGAGGTGGCCTGGTGGAACCCGAGCTCGTCGACGACGAGCACCGGGCCCGGAGGCAGGCGCACCCCGGCCAGCACGTCGTCGACGGGGACGGTCAGCCGCTCCGGGTCCCACGACGGGACGGCGGGCACCGACCCGGTGGCGACGACGACCGCCGCGGGGTCCAGCTCCTCGACGAACCCGCGGTCGACGGTCGTGCCGTACCGGATCTCGGCCCCGGCCGCGTGCGCCTCGCGCAGCAGGTCGGCGACGACGTGGCCGAGCTCGGCCCGCCCGGGCGCGGTCGCCGCGAGGGCGAGCCGTCCGCCGGGGG
>NZ_WWFY01001128.1:0-2017 GCF_009864975.1 Pseudonocardia sp. SID8383 | reverse complement strand
CGAGCTCCGCCGGGTGGTCGTCGCGGCGCTGGACTGAGCCGGTCCCGCCCGCGTCCGCGCCGCGGCAGGTGGTGCGGACGCCCCGGCGGACACGGCGTCCGTCCGGACCGTGCCGGGCTCAGCCCTCCAGGGACTCGCGGACCGCGCGCATCTTGGCGGCGGCCTCGCGCACCTCGCCGTCGGGCTCGGAGTCGGCGACGATCCCGCATCCGGCGAACAGCCGCGCCGTGCGTCCCTGCAGCTCGGCGCAGCGCAGCGCGATGCCCATCTCGCCCGCGCCCTCGGCGTCGACCCAGCCGACCGGGCCCGCGTAGCGGCCGCGGTCGAGACCCTCGATCTCGGAGATCAGCGCCGTCGCGTCCGGGGTCGGGGTGCCGCCCACGGCGGCCGTCGGGTGCACCGCCCCGATCAGCGTCAGCAGCGACGCGGGCCGGGCCGGGTCGAGGCGGGCGTGCACGTCGCTGGACAGGTGCGACACGTTCGGCAGGGTCAGCACCGACGGCGCGTCCGGCACGTGCAGCTCGGCCACCAGCGGGCGCAGCGACGCAGCGAGGGAGTCCACGGCGTAGGCGTGCTCGCGGCGGTCCTTCGACGAGCCGATCAGCGCGCCCGCGGTGTCGCCGTCCGGTCCGGAGCCGGGCCACATCGTGCCCGCCAGCACCCGCGACTCCACGGTCCGCCCACGCAGCCGCAACAGCAGCTCGGGGGTGGCGCCGACCAGGCCGTCGACGGCGTAGCTCCAGCACGTCGGGTAGCGCCGGGCGAGCCCGCGGAGCAGGAACCGGGGGTCCAGCGGGCGGTCGGCGACGGCGAGCAGGTCGTGCGCGAGCACCACCTTCTCCAGCTCCCCGTCGCGCATCCGCCCGACCGCCGCTGCGACGGCGGCCCGGTACCGGTGCGCGGACACCTGGCCGTCGGCGTAGCGCAGCCGTCCGCTCGGGCGCACCGGCGACGGGACCGGCAGCCTGCCCGGGGTCTCCGGGGCGTCGGCGGGGGTGATCTCGGTGATCCAGGCGCGGTGCCCGCGCCGCCCGACGATCACCTGCGGCACGACGAGCACCGAGCCCGGGCAGCCGTCGGCGAAGGTGAACGAGGCGAACGCGAGGGCGCCGGTACCGGGGAGGCGGACGTCGTCGTAGCCGGCGCCGGCGTCGAGCCGGTCGACCACGCGGCGCCACCAGCGGTCGGCCTCGGCGAAGCGCTCGGGTCCCGACGCGGTGAACCGCGCGACCTCGCCCCAGCCGACCACGCCCTCGCCGTCGCGCACCCAGGACAGCGCCCCGGCGTCGGCGGGCAGCACGTCCAGCAGCCGCCCGTCGAGCCGCAGCGGGCGTGTCCGGACGCGCAACGCGGTGCTGGCCGGTGCGACGGTCACCCTTCGAGAGTAGGCAACTTCCTCGGCCGGGGCGGGCGCCAGGGTGGGAGGCACCGGACACACCCGGGTGCCGGAGCGCTCCTAGAATCGGGTCCCGTGACCAGTCCGAGCGGCCGTCCCACCGGCGATGTGCTGACCGAGACCTCGGCCGTCGCGGCCCGTCTCATCGGCCGGACGCGGTACCACCTGCCCGAGATCGTCCTGGCCGTCGCACTGGCGTGGACGCTGGTCGCGCTGGTGGCCCTGGGCGGTGCGTTCCTGGAGGACGCGGCGATCGACGGCAACCGCGGCACCACCGCCGCGACCGTCCTCGACGGCTCGGACTACTGGCGCACCCTGGTCAGGTTCGTCGACGACGAGGGCCGGCTGCAGACCCCGGCCGCGGGCATCTCCTACCCGGTCGGGCTCACCCCGGGCGAGAACATCTACGTCGAGTACGACACCGCCGACCCGACGCACGTGCGCGTCGCGGGCCGCACCGCCGTCGACGGGATCCTCCCGGTCGCCGGGCTGATCGCGGGCGGCTGGGTGCTCCTCGGGCCGCTGTACGTGTGGCTGCGCCGCCGCCGGGCCCGCACCGGCACCGTCTGACGGCGCCCGGGCCGGACCGCACCGGACCGCGCCGCCCCGCACCGGGCTCAG
>NZ_WWFY01000113.1:0-3106 GCF_009864975.1 Pseudonocardia sp. SID8383 | reverse complement strand
CGCCGAGCAGCTCGCCGAGGCGCACCGGGAGACCGAGCCGCTGCGTCGCTACCCGGCCGCCTACCTCGCCGCGCTGCGTGCCGGGGCGGCGGTGCTGGCGATGCGGGCCCGGCCCCGGACCCGCCGGGGCGCCCCGCGCGACGTCTGGCGGCTCCTCGCCGAGGTCGCTCCGGAGCTGGAGGAGTGGGCGGCGTTCTTCGCCGGGTGCTCGCGGCTGCGGATCGAGGCCGAGGCCGGGATCGGGCGGCACATCGACCGGCGTGCCGCCGACGACCTGCTGCGCCAGGCCGAGCAGTTCGTGACCCGGGTGCAGCTGCTGCTGCCCCGGTGAGGTCCGTCCGCCGGAGCGGCGGGCCGCACGGGGGAGCGGATCGGCGGACGGCAGGAGAGCGGGAACGGGCGGGGCCGAGGAACGGACCGGGAGGGGGCCGGTCAGGCCGAGGCGGCGGGGCGCGAGGCGCTGCGCAGCACCCGGCCCAGCAGCGCGGTGAACACCGCGGAGATCTCCCGGGCGCCCGGGGTGTCCCAGGCCTGGATCGGCAGGCAGGCGCCCTGGGCCTGCTGGACCGCCGAGCGGTCGGGCAGGACGCTGTTGAACACCAGGGGACCGAACAGCTCGCGCAGCTCCGAGATCCGGAACTCGTGCTCGGTGTTGCGCGGCCGCACCCGGTTGACCAGCACGCCCAGCGGCTGCAGGCGGTCGTTGGACCGCTCGCGCTCGGTCTGGACCGCGTCGAACGCGCGCTGCACGCCGGACACCGAGAACATCGTCGGGTCGGTCACCAGGATCGCCCGGTCCGCGGCGGACAGCGCGCTGCGGGTCAGCTGCCCCAGCGACGGCGGGCAGTCCACGATCACCAGCCGGTAGCGCTCCTCGGCGTGCTCGGAGCCACCGGAGTCGTCGGTGATCAGCTCGCCGGCCAGCCGCTGCAGGGCGCGGTCCAGCCGGTACAGCTGCGCCGCCCCCGGGTCGGGGTGGTTGTGCCGCTCGGTCTGCTCCGCGCCGACCAGCACGTCGAGGCCCTCGCCCCACGCCGACGGCGCGATGGCCCGTTCGACCACCGCGCGGCGCGGCTCGTCCAGCACGTCGGCGACGGTCGCCGTGGTGGGCTCCGGGTCGAGCGCGGTGGTGGCGTTGGCCTGCGGGTCGAGATCCACCACGAGGGTGGAGACGCCGTGCCGCTGCGCCGCGCCGGCCAGACCCAGTGCGACCGTGGTCTTGCCGACGCCACCCTTGAGACTGAGCGTGGCGACGACCTGCACCCACCCAACGTACCGTGCGGTCCGGCACGGTCGCCGAGCGGAGTGCAGGTGATCGTCGGGCGCCCGGTCGTGGGCGTCGCGGCGGGCGGGCGGGCCGGGCACCGGCGGGGGCCACTAGTCTCGGTGCCGTGGGATCGCCGACACGCGAGCAGGCCGGAGCAGCGCGCGGGGCCGCCGTGTTCCGGGTGCTGGACAGGGAGATCGACCGTGTCCGCCGGGACACCGGGGCCGCGCCCCGGGTGCTCGACGTCGGCGGGGGCAGCGGCACGTGGGCGGTGCCGCTGGCGATCGCCGGCTGCGCGGTGACCGTCGTCGACACCAGTCCCAACGCGCTGGCGACGCTGGCCCGGCGTGCCGGTGAGGCCGGCGTGACCGACCGGATCACCCCCGTGAACGGCGACGTCGACACCCTCGCCGAGGTCGCCCCGGCCGACGGCGCCGACCTCGTCCTGGGCCACGGGCTGCTCGAGGTCGTCGACGGCCCGGGCCGGGTGCTCGCCGCGCTCGCCGCGGCCGCCGCCCCGGGCGGGGCGGTGTCGGTGCTGACGGTGGGGCGCTACGGCGCGTTCATCGGGCGACTGGCCACGGGCCGGCTCGCCGAGGCCCGTGCCCTGCTCACCGACCCCGAGGGCCGCACCGGTACCGACGACCGGCTGCTGCGCCGGTTCGACGCGCACCGGCTGCAGGAGCTCACCGCCGAGACCGGACGGCTGCGGACCGAGATCCTGCAGGGTGACGGCACCCTCGAGGCGTGGCTGCCCGGTCCCGGCCAGGAGGGCGAGACGGCGGGCCGCGACGAGCGTGACGAGCTGGACGCGCTCGCGTCGCAGGTCGGCGCCCTCGCCGAGGTCGCCCCGCGGTTGCATCTGCTCGCCCGGCGGTACTGACACCCGTCCCCGCCGCCGGTGGCCGACGGTCGCCTTCCGGCTGCCGTCGGTGACCGGTCGTCCGGCGTTCACCCGGCTGCCCACCCCCGTCCGGGTGGGTCTGCGACAGTCCGGGTGAGCGACGACACGCCGCGCCACGCCGTCCGCTCGACGATCAGCCGAGCGGGTTGGACGGTCCGGGTGGTCGCGGCACGATTCGCCTCGTACTCTGGACATCAGACGCCCAGGTTGGGGCGCCCGTCGTACCGGCCGGGGCGAGGAGGCCCGGGCCGAATGCGGCCTACCGTCCGATTACGTGTGCCGGAGGTGAAGGCATGCCGCTCTCCGAGCACGAGCAGCGCCTGCTCGAACAGATCGAACGCGCCCTCTACCAGGAGGACCCCAAGTTCGCGTCCTCGGTCAGCGGTAGCCGGCGGAGCAAGCCCGCCCGTCGCCGCCGCATCCAGGGCGCCGTCCTGTTCGTGGTGGGCCTCGTGCTGCTCGTCGCCGGGATCCCCTTCCGGGCTCTCTGGCTCGGCGACCTGCCGATCCTCAGCATCGTCGGCTTCCTCGCCATGCTCGGCGGCGCGTTGCTGGCGGTCACCTCGATCGGCGCCCGGCGCGGCGGCGAGGAGACGACCGGTCAGGGCGGGGCCGCCCCGAAGGACAAGCAGCCCGGCGAGAGCGGCGGTGGCTTCACCGGCCGTATGGAGGAGCGCTTCCGGCGCCGCTTCGAGCAGGAGTGACACCGGGCGGCCCACGCGGCCGCCCGTACGACGCCCGGCGGGGCGGGACACCGACTCGGTGACCCGCCCCGCTGTCGTGTGCCCGGCACCGGCTGCCCGATGTGCCGACCGTCGGCACCAGCGGTCGCCGGTGGACGGGAGCCGCCGCACGGGACGGACCGGCGCGGTCCGACCGCCGCCGGCCGGATGACGCCCCCGACCGGACGCCGGCCGCTGGTCGGGGCGCTGGGG
>NZ_WWFY01001127.1:0-2095 GCF_009864975.1 Pseudonocardia sp. SID8383 | reverse complement strand
GCCGCTGGAGCTGGACCACCCGGCCGCGCGGCTGGTCGAGACCCTGCGCGACGCCCGCCCGGTCGCGGTGCTCACCACGACCGCGGTCGCCCCGGCCCTGGCCGACGCCGGTGTGCCCACGGTCGCGCTGGACGACCCGGCCATCGCGGCCGAGCGCGCCGCACTGGACCCCGGCCCGATCCCCGACGCCGAGCTGGGCAGCTTCGCCCGCGAGAACCCGGCACGGCTCGACCTGCCCGCCTACGTCATCTACACCTCCGGCTCCACCGGGCGGCCCAAGGGCGTCGTCACCCCGTACCGGGGGCTGACGAACATGCAGCTCAACCACCGCCGCGAGATCTTCGACCCGGTGGTCGCCGAGGTCCGCGCCCGCCGCGGGCCCGACGCCCGGCTGCGGGTCGCGCACACCGTGTCCTTCGCGTTCGACATGAGCTGGGAGGAGCTGCTCTGGCTGGTCGAGGGGCACGAGGTGCACGTGGCCGATGAGGAGCTGCGCCGCGACGCGCACCGGCTGGTGTCCTACTGCGACACCCACGAGGTCGACGTCGTCAACGTGACCCCGACCTACGCCGCGGCGCTGCTGGAGACCGGGCTGCTCGCCCGGCGCCCGATGCCGCTGGTGCTGCTCGGCGGCGAGGCCGTGTCCGACGCCGTCTGGTCGACCCTGCGCGATGCCGACGGCGTGCTCGGCTACAACCTCTACGGCCCCACCGAGTACACGATCAACACCCTCGGCACCGGGACCGCGGACTCGGCCACCCCGGCGGTCGGGAAGCCGATCAGCAACACCGTCGCGCACGTCCTGGACCCGTGGCTGCGCCCGGTGCCCGACGGCGTCGCCGGTGAGCTGTACATCGCCGGCGACGGCCTGGCCCGCGGCTACCTCGACCGGTTCGCGCTGACCGCCGAGCGGTTCGTCGCCGACCCGTGGAGCCCGGGCGGGCGGATGTACCGCACCGGTGACCTGGTCCGGCGCCGCCCCGGCACCGGCGGGCTGCTCGACTTCCTGGGCCGCACCGACGACCAGGTGAAGATCCGCGGGCACCGCGTCGAGCCCGGAGAGGTCACCGCCCGCCTCGACCGGCACCCGCTGGTGTCGCGCTCGGCGGTCGTCCCGGTCCCCGCCCCGGACGGCGGGTCGCTCCGGCTGGTCGGCTACGTCGTCCCCGCCGCCCCCGACGAGGCCGACCGCGCGGCCACCGCCGCCGGCGCCGTCGACGAGTGGCGCGCGATCTACTCCGAGGAGTACTCCCGGATCCCGGTCGCGGTGTCCACCGAGGACTACGCCGGCTGGGACTCCTCCTACACCGGCGATCCCATCCCGTTCGCGCAGATGTCGCAGTGGCGGGCCGCGACCGTCGACCTGATCCGGGCACTGAGTCCGCAGCGGGTGCTGGAGATCGGGGTGGGCACCGGGCTGCTGCTCGGCCCGCTCGCCCCCGAGGTCACCGAGTACCGCGGCACCGACCTCGCCGAGCCGGTGATCACCGCGCTGCGCACCGCGCTCGCCGACGACCCGGCCCGCTACGGCCACGTCGAGCTCGACACCCGGCCCGCCGACGACCTGTCCGGGCTGCCGCGGGGCCACTTCGACACCGTCGTGATCAACTCGGTGGTGCAGTACTTCCCCGACGCCGGCTACCTGGAGCGGGTCCTCACCGGCGCCGCGGAGCTGCTCGCCCCCGGTGGCCGGATCGTCGTCGGGGACGTGCGCCGCCCGGACACGCTGCACGCGTTCCACACCGCGATCGCCCGGACCCGGCTCGGCGACGGGGCCGACCCCGCCGCGGTCGACGCCGCGGCGGAGCGGTCGCTGGCCCTGGAGAAGGAGCTGCTGCTCGCCCCGGCGTTCTTCGACCGGGTCGCGGCCGGTCTCGGCGCGGAGGTCGCGGTGCGCGCCAAGCGCGGCGACGCCCACAACGAGCTGACCCGCCACCGCTACGACGTCGAGCTGCACCTGCCCGGCGCCGACGTGCGCCGCGCCGACCCGGCCCGCACCCTGCGCTGGGGCACCGACCTGTCCTCGCTCGACGACCTCGACCGGCTGCTCGCCGACGCCGGGACCACCGGCCTGCGCCTCACCGGCGTCCCGGAC
>NZ_WWFY01001126.1:0-2721 GCF_009864975.1 Pseudonocardia sp. SID8383 | reverse complement strand
CGGTACCACCGGCCGTGTCGGGCCCGGCGGGCCCGGCGGCCGCGTCGGACCTGTCGGCCGCGTCGGACCTGTCGGCCGCGTCGGACCTGTCGGCCGCGTCGGACCTGTCGGCCGCGTCGGACCTGTCGGCCGCGTCGGACCTGTCGGCCGCGTCGGACCTGTCGGCCGCGTCGGACCTGTCGGCCGCGTCGGACCTGTCGGCCGCGTCGGACCTGTCGGCCGCGTCGGACCTGTCGGCCGCGTCGGACCTGTCGGCCGCGTCGGACCTGTCGGCCGCGTCGGACCTGTCGGCCGCGTCGGACCTGTCGGCCGCGTCGGACCTGTCGGCCGCGTCGGACCTGTCGGCCGCGTCGGACCTGTCGGCCGCGTCGGACCTGTCGGCCGCGTCGGACCTGTCGGCCGCGTCGGACCTGTCGGCCGCGTCGGACCTGTCGGCCGTGTCGGACCTGTCGGCCGCGTCGGGCGCGGTGGCCGCACCCTCCGCGGCGGGTGTGACGGACCCGGTGGGCGTGGTCGCGTAGGCGGCGGACAGACGACGGTAGGGGCGGCTCGCCAGGGCTGCGAGGGTCAGCACCACGCCCAGGGCGCCGCAGACCACGAACACCAGGGCGATCGCGCGGGCGGTGCCGGTGCCGAACCAGGAGCCGATCGCGGCCGCACCGGCGCCGCCGTCGCTCATGTAGGGAACCACCACCAGCTCGGTGAACGGGGCCAGCAGGAACGCGGTCAGCGGCGACGCGGCCTGCTCCACGCTCTGCGCGAACCCGAAGACCCGGCCCTGCCGCCCGTAGGGCACGACCCGCTGCAGCACGGTCTGCTCGGCGGCCTCGGCGAACGGCATGAGCAGCATGAACACCGCCATGCCGAGCGTGAGCATCAGGATCGAGGCCTGCAGCGGGAACAGCATCGTCGAGGCCCAGAGCACGGCGTTGACCAGCAGCAACGTCCGGACCGGGCGGCTGCCCAGCCCGATCCGGGCGACGAGGAGCCCGCCGACGATCACCCCGGCGGACAGCACGCCCCACAGCAGCCCCCAGGCCGCGACCGACATCATCGACAGGCCGTAGGGGTCCATCAACGCCATGAACGCCCCGCCGAGCAGGTTGTTCACACAGGAGAACACGATCAGTGCGGGCAGCCCCGGCACACCCGCGACGAGCCGGACGGTGCCGCGCAGGTCGAGGCCGCCCCGCTCCTCGACGGTCACGGGGACGGCCGGGCCGGCCGGTGCGGGCACGACCGGGATCCGGACCCGTGACAGGTGCACCAGCGACACGACCAGCACGACGAGGGCGGCGACGAGTACCGACCGCATCCCGTCCACCGCGACGAGCAGCCCGGACGCGACCGAGGTGACCAGGAAGCTCACCCCGGTCGCGGTCCCGACCAGCCCGTTGGCGCGGTCCCGGACCGCGGCCGGGACGAGCAGGGTGACCAGCGTCGGCAGCGCGATCGTGCGCAGGTTCCCGGCGATCACACCCAGCATCAGCGCGACGACCAGCGTCCACAGCAACGGGTCCGTCGGGTCGCGGAACGCCCCCTCGGGGGCGAGCAGCAGCAGGACCAGGCACAGCGCGTAGACCACGGCGGACACCGCCGCCGAGACCTGCATGACCGCGCGCTTGCCGAACCGGTCCACGACCCCGCCGAACGGGATCCCGGTCAGCGCCGTCGCCACCAGGAAGATCCCGGCGATGATGCCGGTCGCCGCGACCGACCCCGTCTCCAGGAACACCCAGAACGTCACGGCGAACCACACCGTGAAGTTCACGACCGACACCACCAGGGTGCTCACCAGCAGGTGCGCGAAGACCCGTTGCGTGCCGTGCCGGAGGTCGAGCTGCGTCATGGTCCACCGTCCTCTCGGGGTGATGGACCGACGCCGACGGCCGAACTCATCGCCCGCCGCGACGGTGGACGATGAACCGGACTTCAGGTCAACCGATCATGCCGTCATGTCGAGGTGGGCGACCACCTTCGACGGGCGGATCCGGACGACGAGCTCGCCGGGGACGCCGTTGCGCCGGCCGAACTCCTCGGCCCGGTCGGCGCCCATGTAGCGGCCTCCGAGCGCGGTCGCGGTGCGCAGGAGCTCGTCGGGGTCCGTGCTGATCTCGGCGACACCCTGCACCTGCACGAAGGCGTACGGCGGTGCGGGCAGGTCGGCGGTGAGCACGACCCGCGGGTCGCGGACGATCGCCCGTCCCTTCGCGGTGTCCGCCCCGGTGTCGAAGACGATCGTGTCGTCCTCGACGAGGAACCAGACCGGCGCGACGAGCGGGCGCCCGTCCTTCGCCGTCCAGCCGAGCATTCCGGTACGGGTGCCGTGGTTGAGGAACTCGACGACCTCGGGTGTGAGAACGGGCATGTCGCCGAGCCTAGGCCGGGAACCCGCCCGACCACCCGGGCGACACCGGGTCGGGCCCGCCCGGACCGGCCGTGACCACACGCGCCCACCGCCGGGGCCGTGCCGGCAGGCAGCCGTGGCCGTAGCCGCGTGGCGGTCCCGAAGACCCGCCGGGGGTGCCGCGTCACCCGCCGCCGGGGGAGGGTGTCCGCCATGGACGAGCTCACACCCGGCACCCTGCTCGGCCGCCAGGTCGACGGCGTCACGTGCGGACCCTCGGTGCTGGTGGTGACCGCGGTGCTGGCCGGCTCGGGGTGGCCCGGCGTGGTGGCGGACCGGTTCGCCGCCGCCCAGCGGACCGCGCACCGCCAGGC
>NZ_WWFY01001125.1:0-2901 GCF_009864975.1 Pseudonocardia sp. SID8383 | reverse complement strand
GCCGCGGACCCGCAGGCACTGGCCGCCGCGCGGGCCTCGGCCCGGCTGGCACCGTGCCCCGCCCCGTCCGGCCGCACCCCGGCCGGTCCGCTCGCCGGGATCACCGTGCCGTGCCTGGGCGCCGACGGCAGTACCGACCTGGGCGCGGCTCTGACCGGGCGTCCGACGCTGGTCAACTTCTGGGCGTCGTGGTGCGTGCCGTGCCGCGACGAGCTGCCCGCGCTGCAGGCCTACGCACAGCGTCCCGGCGCACTGCCGGTGCTCACCGTCGACGTGCAGGACGACCCGGTGGCCGCGCTGGCCCTGTCCGCGCAGCTGGGGGTCACCCTGCCGGCCGTGACCGACCCGCAGCGGGCCGTGCGCCGCGCGCTGGACACCCCGCCGCTGCTCCCGGTCAGCTACGTGACCCGCGCGGACGGTGGCGTCGCGATGGTGGACCCGCCCGTCCCGTTCCGCACCGCCGACGACGTCGCGGCCGCCGTGGAGCGGTTCCGGTGACCGCGCAGGCGGGCGTGCCGCAGGTGCCCGACCCCGACCCCGCGGCGGCGCCGGCGTCGCTGCGCCCGCTCGTCGACGGGGCGCTGGGCCTGGACCCGGCCTGGTTCGGCTGGCGACGGCTGCAGCCCGACAACGGCGAGCCGCGCCGGGCGTCGGTGCTGATGCTGTTCACCGACGGGGAGTCGGGCGGGCCGGACGTGCTGCTCACCGAGCGCGCGGCGACGCTGCGCTCGCACGCCGGGCAGGTCGCCTTCCCCGGTGGGCGGCTCGACCCGACCGACACCGGCCCGGTGCACGCCGCGCTGCGGGAGGCCCGGGAGGAGACCGGACTGGACCCGTCCGGGGTGGTACCGCTGGCCCTCCTGCCGGACCTGTTCATCCCGCCCACCGGGTTCCTGGTGACCCCGGTGCTGGCGCACTGGGCGTCGCCGTCTCCGGTACGGGTGGTCGACACCGCCGAGGTCGCCCGGGTCGTCCGGGTCCCGGTGGAGGTCCTGACCGACCCGGCGAACCGGTTCACCGTGCGCGGCCCCAGTGGCCACACCGGCCCCGCCTTCGACGCCGCGGGCCTGATGGTCTGGGGTTTCACCGCGGGCCTGCTGTCCGCACTGCTGCAGCGTTCCGGCTGGGAGCGTCCCTGGGACGCCGGCCGGGTCCTCGATCTCGACGACGCCTGGGCCCGCGCCCGGCGGAACGAACCGGAAGGAGGCCGGGTGGACGACCACGGCGTGGTGGACCGGTGAGCATCAGCTGGGTCGACGTCGTCGTCGTGATCCTCGCTCTGCTGGCCGCGGCGTCCGGCTGGCGGCACGGGGTCGCGGTGGCGCTGCTGTCGTTCGCCGGCGTACTGACCGGCGCGGTGCTCGGGCTGCGGCTCGCCCCGTTGCTGGCCGGGCAGGTGGAGTCCCAGCAGGGGAAGGTGCTGCTCGGGATCGGCGTGGTGGTGCTGCTCGTCGCGCTCGGTGAGGCGACGGGCGTCTACCTCGGACGGTTCATCCGCGACCGGATCCGCGGCGAGGGCACCCTCAGGGTCGACTCGACGCTGGGTGCCGGTGTGCAGGCGGTCGCGGTGGTGGTGGCGGCCTGGCTGATCGCGCTGCCGCTGTCCTCGACGAGCTTCTCCACCCTGACCAGCGGCCTGCGCGACTCGCGGGTGCTCGCCGGCGTGGACGACGTGATGCCGGACGCGGCGCGCAAGCTCCCGGCCGAGCTGCGCCAGCTCCTCGACGACTCCGGCTTCCCCGACGTCGTCAGCCCGTTCTCGCGGACGCCGGTCGCCGCGGTCGGCCCGCCGGACTCCGCGCTCGCGCAGTCCCCGGTGGTCACCGAGGTCCGCGACCGGGTGCTGAAGGTCCGCGGGCGCGCCCCGTCCTGCCGTCGCGCCCTGGAGGGGACCGGGTTCGTCGTCGCCCCGCAGCGGGTGATGACCAACGCCCACGTCGTCGCCGGGACGTCGAGCACCACCGTCGAGGTGACGACATCCAGCGGCCGGGCCCGCCAGCTCGACGCCCAGGTCGTCCACTACGACCCCGAGGTCGACGTGGCCGTGCTCGACGTGCCCGACCTCGAGGAGCAGCCGCTGCAGTTCAGCCCGGACCCCGCCCGCGTCGGCGACGACGTGATCATCCTGGGCTACCCGCTGGACGGCCCGTACACGGTCACCCCGGGCAAGATCCGCGAGCGGATCCGGCTGCGCGGCCCGGACATCTACGAGCAGGGCAGCGTGCTGCGCGACGTCTACACCGTCCGCGCGGTGGTGCGCTCCGGCAACTCCGGCGGCCCGATGATCACCCCCGACGGGCGGGTGGTCGGCGTCGTGTTCGGCGCCGCGCTGGACGACACCGAGACCGGTTTCGTGCTGACGGCCGAGCAGGTCGGGCAGGCGCTGAACGTGGCCGCGAGCGGCGCGTCGTCCCCCGCCGACACCGGGAACTGCGCCTCCTGACCCACCGCACTCCGTCCCACGATCCGGGAACGAATGGCCGGATCGTGGGACAGATGCTTAGCGTGGGTACATGACCTCCGTCGACGTGACCCGTACCCGCCGTCGCTGGCTGGTGCTGGCCGTCGGGGTGTTCGCCCAGACCGCGGCCTGCTCGTTCGTCTACGGGCTGCCGTTCGTGGTGCCGCTGCTACGCGACACGGAGGGGCTCTCGCTGGCCCAGGTCGGCGCCTACGTCGGCGCACCGACGGTCGGTCTGCTGTGCACGCTGGTGCTGTGGGGCGCCGCCGCCGACCGGTCCGGCGAACGCGGGGTGATGACGGTCGGGCTCGCGCTGTGCGCGGCGGCCGTCGCGGGTGCGGCGCTGCTGCCGATCGGGCCCGGACCGCTGCTGCTGGTGCTGCTCGGCCTGGGCGGCGCGGGCGCGGCGTCGGTGTTCGCCGCCAGCGGCCGGATGGTGA
>NZ_WWFY01001124.1:0-2736 GCF_009864975.1 Pseudonocardia sp. SID8383 | reverse complement strand
GGCCGGTCTGCTGCCCGCCCCGCCCGGGGCGTCCGGGGCCGGGTCCACCGGGGTGGCCGCGTGGAACCTGGCCGGGCTGCCGTCGCTGGTCGCGCCGGTGTACCGGCCCGGGGAGCACGGCTGCGTGCAGCTCGTGGGCCGGCCCGGGTCGGAGCGGCGGCTGCTCGCGACCGCCGCCCTGCTCGCCGGGGAATGATCCCCGGCCAGGCTCAGTCCGCGGGCGGCGACCAGACCCCGGTCGCGACGAACCGGTCGAGGGTCCGGGTGTAGGGCGCCAGGTCCATCCCCTGAGCGGCGACCCAGGCGTCGTCGTAGTAGCTGTGGCGGTAGCGCTCCCCGCCGTCGCACAGCAGGGTCACGACACTGCCCGCGCGTCCGGCGCGCAGCATCTCGGCGACGACCTGGTAGACGCCCCAGAGGTTGGTGCCGGTCGACCCGCCCGCCCACCGGCCGGTGCGGTCGCGCAGGTGCCGGGCGGCGGCGACGCTGGCCGCGTCGGGCACCGGGACCATCCGGTCGATCACCGACGGGACGAAGCTCGGCTCCATCCGGGGCCGCCCGATCCCCTCGATGCGCGACGCCGCCCCGGTCGCGTACGACGGGTCCCCCGCCGTCCACCCGGGCAGGAACGCCGACCCCTCCGGGTCGACGACGGCCAGCCGGGTCGCGAGCCGCCGGTAGCGCAGGTAGCGGCCGATCGTGGCCGAGGTGCCCCCGGTCCCGGCCCCGACGACGATCCACTCCGGCACCGGGTGCGGCTCCTCGGCCAGCTGGGCCAGGATCGACTCGGCGATGTTGTTGTTGCCGCGCCAGTCGGTCGCGCGCTCGGCGTAGGTGAACTGGTCGAGGTAGTGCCCGCCGGTGTCCGCGGCGAGCCGCTCGGCCTCGGCGTAGACCTCGCCGCCGTGGTCGACGAAGTGGCAGCGCCCGCCCTCCCGCTCGATCAGCGCGATCTTCTCCGGACTGGTCGAGCGCGGCATGACCGCCACGAACGGCACCCCGAGCAGCCGGGCGAAGTACGCCTCGGAGACCGCCGTCGAGCCGGAGCTGGCCTCGACGACCGTGGTGCCCTCGGTGATCCAGCCCGACGCGAGCGCGTAGAGGAACAGCGACCGGGCCAGCCGGTGCTTGAGGCTGCCGGTGGGGTGCACCGACTCGTCCTTGAGGTAGACCTGCACGCCCCACTCGGCGGGCAGGTCCAGCACGTGCAGGTGGGTGTCGGCGGAACGGTTCGCGTCGGCCTGGACGCGGCGCATCGCCTCGTCGACCCAGGCGCGGGTACGGGCACAGGAACGGTCGACGGGCTGCACGCCCCCGACCCTAGGCCTCAGAGCCGGACCAGCCCGGTCCCCTCGGTCACGGTGCCGATCCGGGCCGCGTCGTGCCCGCGCCCACGCAGCCACGCGACGGCCGAGTCGCCGCGGCCGGGGGCGGCGCCGAACAGCAGCCCGCCGGAGGTCTGGGCGTCGGACAGGACCAGCAGGTCCTCCTCGCCCGCGGAGCCCGCGACGACCCGGTCGTCGATCCAGGCGCGGTTGCGCAGCGTGCCGCCGGGGACGACGCCGTCGGCGACCAGCTCCCGCACCCCGCCGAGAAGCGGCACCGCAGCGACGTCGACGTGGGCGTCCACCCCCGAGGCGACGGTCATCTTCGTGAGGTGCCCGAGCAGGCCGTAGCCGGTGACGTCGGTGCAGCCGGTGGCGTCCGCCTCGCGGGCGGCCGCCGCGGCGTCGGCGTTCGGAGTGGTCATGACGGCGACGGCGGCGTCGACGTCCGCGGGCACCCCGCGTTTCACCGCGGTGGTGGTCACGCCGATCCCGAGCGGCTTGGTCAGCACCAGCTCGTCACCCGGGCGCAGCCCGGCGTTGGTCAGGACCCGGTCCGGGTGGACCTCCCCCACCACGGCGAGGCCGTACTTCGGCTCCGGGTCGTCGATCGTGTGCCCGCCGACGACGGCGAACCCGCACCGCCGCCCCACCCCGGCGCCGCCCTCCAGAACGGCGGCCAGCACGTCCGGCCCGAGCTGCTCGGACGGCCAGCAGACCAGGTTCAGCGCGAACAGCGGGGTGCCGCCCATGGCGTAGACGTCGGAGACGGCGTTGGTGGCGGCGATCGCGCCCCAGGTCCCCGGGTCGTCGACGATCGGGGTGAAGAAGTCGGTGGTCGCGACCAGCGCACGGTCCTCGGACAGCCGCCAGACCGCGGCGTCGTCGCCGGTGTCGGTGCCGACCAGCAGGTCCGGATGGGACGGGGGCGTGACCGCCGCCAGGACCTCCCCCAGCTGGGCCGGTCCGAGCTTGCAGCCGCAGCCCGCGCCGTGGCTGAACTCGGTGAGACGACGGGCGACACCGGTGTCGGACATGTCCCCATCCTGGCAGCGTCGCTCCGTGGTCGCCCGCGTCACACACCGTCGACCGCCGGACTGCCGCCGTCCGCCGAACGGGGGCTGTCGGGCTGCGCCGGGGACACGGAGACTGACGCACCGTGAACAGCTGCACGGGGGGTACGACGAGGTGACCGACGGTGTCACGGATACCGGCGCCGAGGTGACGGCCGAGGACGTACGCGACGACGAGACGACCCGCTCCGGGGACGCGGTCCCCCCGGCCGGGCCCGTTCCCGACGCCGTGCTCCCTGGACGGCCGCCGGACTGCCGCAGCGCGCCCCGCGCGGCGGCGACGGCGCCCGCAGTGTCGGGCACACCGTCGAGGACCTGGTGGGCCGCCTCGCCGCGGC
>NZ_WWFY01001123.1:0-2974 GCF_009864975.1 Pseudonocardia sp. SID8383 | reverse complement strand
CCCCGCCGCGGCGCGGACCTGCCACGGCGTGCCCGTACCATGGTCGGCGGGGTCCGCCCGCCGCGCCGCGCCGGTGCCGCGCCGGTGCCGTTCACGGCGCCGACCGGGTGCCGGGCGTGCGCGGAGACCGTGGTGGGGCCCCGTGACCTGACCGCGACGTGAATGAGGTCGGCAGTGCCCTTCCTGAGTCGACTCCTCCGGGCCGGCGAGACCAAGCTGGTGAAGCGGCTCGCGAAGATCGCCGCGCACATCGACGGACTGGAGCCCGATTTCGAGGGCCTCACCGATACGCAGCTGCGCGCCAAGACCGACGAGTTCCGCCGTCGCCACGCCGACGGCGAGTCGCTCGACGAGCTGCTGCCCGAGGCCTTCGCCACCGTGCGCGAGGCCGCCCGGCGCACGCTGGGTCAGCGTCCGTTCACCGTGCAGCTGATGGGTGCCGGTGCGCTGCACATGGGCAACGTGTCGGAGATGGGCACCGGTGAGGGCAAGACCCTGACCTCGACGCTGGCCGTCTACCTCAACGCGCTGCCCGGCGACGGCGTGCACGTGGTCACCACGAACGACTACCTCGCCAAGCGCGACTCCGAGACCATGGGCCGCATCCACCGCTGGCTCGGTCTCACCGTCGGCGTGATCCTGTCGGAGATGACCCCGGCGCAGCGCCGCGAGCAGTACGCCTGCGACGTCACGTACGGCACGAACAACGAGTTCGGTTTCGACTACCTGCGCGACAACATGGCGTGGAACACCGCCGACATGGTCCAGCGCGGGCACAACTTCGCCATCGTCGACGAGGCGGACTCGATCCTCATCGACGAGGCCCGCACGCCGCTGATCATCTCCGGCCCGGCCGAGCAGAGCGCCCGCTGGTACCAGGAGTTCGCGCGGCTCGCGCCGATGCTGTCCAAGGACATCCACTACGAGGTCGACGAGCGCAAGCGCACCGTCGGCATCACCGAGGATGGTGTCGCGCTGATCGAGGACCAGCTCGGCATCGACAACCTCTACGAGTCCGCGAACACCCCGCTGGTCGGCTACCTGAACAACGCGGTCAAGGCCAAGGAGCTGTTCAAGAAGGACAAGGACTACATCGTCAACGACGGTGAGGTCCTGATCGTCGACGAGTTCACCGGTCGTGTGCTCGCCGGCCGTCGCTACAACGAGGGCATGCACCAGGCGATCGAGGCCAAGGAAGGCGTCGAGATCAAGCCGGAGAACCAGACCCTGGCGACGATCACGCTGCAGAACTTCTTCCGGCTCTACGACAAGCTCGCCGGCATGACCGGTACGGCCCAGACCGAGGCCGCCGAGCTCCACGAGATCTACAAGATGTCGGTCGTCTCGATCCCGCCGAACCGGCCGCGGGTGCGCGCCGACCAGGCCGACCTGATCTACAAGACCGAGCCCGCGAAGTTCGAGGCGGTCGCCGACGACATCGCCGAGAAGCACGAGAAGGGCCAGCCGGTCCTGATCGGTACGACGAGCGTCGAGAAGTCCGAGTACCTGGCGACGCTGCTGTTGCGCCGCGGTGTGCCGCACGAGGTGCTCAACGCGAAGAACCATGCGCGTGAGGCGCAGATCATCGCCCAGGCCGGGCACGCGGGCGCCGTCACCGTCGCCACGAACATGGCCGGTCGCGGTACCGACATCATGCTCGGCGGCAACCCCGAGTTCCTCGCCGACCTGGAGCTGCGCAGCCAGGGCCTGGACCCGGTCGAGACCCGTGAGCAGTACGAGGCCGCGTGGGACGCGGTGCTCGACCGCATGCGCAAGCAGGTCAAGGCCGAGGCCGACGAGGTCCGCGCCGCGGGCGGGCTCTACGTGCTCGGCACCGAGCGCCACGAGTCCCGCCGCATCGACAACCAGTTGCGCGGCCGGTCCGGCCGTCAGGGCGACCCGGGCGAGTCCCGCTTCTACCTGTCCCTCGGCGACGAGCTGATGCGCCGGTTCAACGGCCAGGTCGTCGAGTCGATCATGAACCGGTTCAACCTGCCGGACGACGTGCCGATCGAGGCGGGGATGGTCACCCGCGCGATCCGCAGCGCGCAGACCCAGGTCGAGCAGCAGAACTTCGAGATCCGCAAGAACGTCCTCAAGTACGACGAGGTGCTCAACCAGCAGCGCAAGGTCATCTACGACGAGCGCCGCCGGGTCCTCGACGGCGAGGACGTGCAGCGCCAGACCCGCAACATGCTCGAGGACGTCATCCACGCCTACGTCGCCGGCGCCACCGCCGAGGGCTACTCCGAGGACTGGGACCTCGAGAAGCTCTGGACGGCGGTCAAGGGTCTGTACCCGATCCAGCTCGACTGGCGCACCGTCGCCGACGACATCGACGACCTGTCGGCCGAGGAGCTCGAGCGGGTCATCCTCGCCGACGCCGAGGCCGCGTACGCCCGGCGCGAGGCCGAGATCGACGCGTTGATCGGCGCCCAGGGCGGGATGCGCGAGCTCGAGCGCCAGGTCCTGATGCAGGTCATCGACCGCAAGTGGCGCGAGCACCTCTACGAGATGGACTACCTCAAGGAGGGCATCGGGCTCCGGGCCATGGCCCAGCGCGACCCGGTGATCGAGTACCAGCGCGAGGGCTTCGACATGTTCTCCGCGATGCTCGAGGGCATCAAGGAGGAGACGATCGGGCACCTGTTCAACGTCGTCGTCCAGGTGCAGCAGCCGGCCGCCCCCGTCCAGGAGGCCGAGCCGGAGACGACCGAGATCCCGGTCGTACGCCGGGTCCCGGCCGAGGACCCCGCCGAGTCCACCGTGGTCCTGCCGAACCTGTTCCGCACCAGCCCGCCGCAGAACCTGCAGTACAGCGGCCCGGGCGAGGACGGCGGGGTCGCGCGCCGCGGCGAGGGCGGTACGGCGGCTCCGGGCACCGGTCGTACCGGTCGCCACCAGGTCCCGGCCCGTGGCCGCGGCGCGTCCCCGAACGGCGACGACGGCGTCAACCGCGCCGAGCGGCGCCGCG
>NZ_WWFY01001122.1:0-2820 GCF_009864975.1 Pseudonocardia sp. SID8383 | reverse complement strand
GCCGCGCGCGAGCAGGACCTGCGCGCCGACCGCCCGGACGCGGTGCACCAGATGCGCATCGCCGCCCGCCGGATGCGCAGCGCGCTGCGCACCTACGCGGGGCTCCTGGAGGGCCCGCGGGTCGCGCACGTGGTCGCCGAGCTGCGCTGGCTGGGCCGGGCGCTGGCCGGTGAACGCGACGCCGAGGTCCAGGAGGAGCGCCTGAACGCCCGGCTGAGCGCGCTGGAGCCGGAGCTGCTGCTGGGACCGGTGCAGGCCGCCGTCACCCGGCACTTCGCCCGCACCCGCGCCGAGACCGGGGCGGCGGTGCTCGACGTCGTCGACGGGGAGCGCTACGCCGCGCTGCAGGGCGCGCTGCGCCGGCTGCTCGCCGACCCGCCGCTGTCGCGCCGGGCCCGCAAGCCCGCGACCACCGTCCTTCCCGCGATGGTGGGCCGTACGGCCCGCAAGCTGGAGCGGCGGATGGAACGCGCGCTGGCCGACCTCGACGCCGGTCAGGTCGCCCCCGACTCGCTGCACGACGCCCGCAAGACCGGCAAGCAGCTCCGCTACGCCACCGAGGTCGCCCGGCCCAGCGTGGGGAAGGACGCGCGGGCGTTCGCGAAGCGGCTCAAGAAGGTCTCCGACGTGCTCGGCGAGCACCAGGACGCCGTCGTCTCCCGGGAGACCCTGCGGACCCTCGGGGCCCGCGCCGGCGCCGAGCGGGACAACGGGTTCACCTTCGGTGTGCTGCACGGCCGGGACACCGCGACGAT
This sequence comes from Pseudonocardia sp. SID8383, assembly GCF_009864975.1. Lineage (NCBI taxonomy): Bacteria > Bacillati > Actinomycetota > Actinomycetes > Pseudonocardiales > Pseudonocardiaceae > Pseudonocardia > Pseudonocardia sp. SID8383. Next base: position 2,065 of record NZ_WWFY01001122.1, on the reverse strand, counting down.
GCTCGACCTGGAGCGCAGGCTGCCCACGGTGTGGGAGACGGCGTGGACGCGGCGCGCCCGCCGGTGGATGCGCCGCTAGCCTGCGCAGGGTGAGAGACGCCGTCGCCGACCTCCGCCGGATCGCGTTCCTGCTCGAACGCGCCCAGGAGTCGACCTACCGGGTGCGCGCGTTCCGGACCGCGGCCGGCGCGCTGCGCGGTCGCGACGCCGAGGAGCTGGCCCGGCTGCACGCCTCGGGCGGCCTCGCGGAGCTGAAGGGCGTCGGCGAGGTGACCGCGCGCTGCGTGGGGGAGTCCCTCGCCGGGGAGGAACCGGTCTACCTGCGACGGCTGGAGGACGCCGTCGCCCGCGCCGACGCCACCGGGGTGCCCCTGGCCGAGGCGGCGCTGCGGCTGCGCGAGGGCCTGCGCGGGGACTGCCACAGCCACACCGACGCCTCCGACGGCGGCTCCCCGCTCGCCGAGATGGCCGAGACCGCGATCGGGCTGGGCCACGACTACCTCGTCGTCACCGACCACTCGCCGCGCCTGACCGTCGCGAACGGGCTGTCCGCGGACCGGCTGCGGCGCCAGGTCGAGCAGATCGCGCAGCTCAACGAGCGGATCTCCGCGTCCGGGTCGGACTTCCGGGTGCTCACCGGCATCGAGGTGGACATCCTCGACGACGGCGCCCTCGACCAGTCCGAGGACCTGCTCGCCTCGCTCGACGTGGTGGTGGCCAGCGTGCACTCGAAGCTGCGGATGCCCCGCGACGAGATGACCGAGCGGATGCTCACCGCCGTCGCGAACCCGCACGTCGACGTGCTCGGGCACTGCACGGGCCGGATGGTCACCGGCCGCCGCACGCGCCCCGAGTCCGAGTTCGACGCCGACGCCGTCTTCGCCGCCTGCGCGGAACACGGCGTCGCCGTGGAGATCAACGCCCGGCCCGAGCGCCTCGACCCGCCCAAGCGGCTGCTGCGCCTGGCCGTCGAGGCCGGGTGCGAGTTCACGATCGACACCGACGCGCACGCCCCCGGGCAGCTCGACTGGCTCGACCACGGCTGCGCCCGCGCCGTCGCCTGCGGGGTGGACCCGGAGCGGATCCGCAACACCCGCGACCTCGCGGGCCTGCTGCGCCGCTGACCTCCGGTGCCGGGTCAGCGCAGCTCGAAGTCGGCGACGTCGAAGCCGGGCGAGACGACGCAGCTGACCAGGACCGCCCCCGGCCCCGCCGGCTCCGCCCGCTGCCACACCCCGGCCGGGACCTCCTGCTGCGGGCCGGCCGGCCCGAGGCGCAACCGGGCCCCGGGGACGGGGTCCGGCCCGTCACCACCGAGGACCAGGTCCGCCTCGGGGCCCGAGTGCCGGCACCACAGCTCGGTGGACCGGACGCGGTGCCACCGGCCGGGGGCGTCGAGGAGGTAGAGGATCGCCGTCGCCGAGGGGCGTGGACCGTACGGGGTCGCGACGACGACCGGTGAGGTCCAGGTCCGCCGGTACCAGCCACCCTCCGGGTGCGGGGCGAGGTCCAGCGCGACGGCGAGGTCGGGGCGAGCCACGCCGCCACTGTGGCAGGCGGACGCGCCGTCCGTCCTCGGATCCCACCTCGTGGCGCCCCGGGAACGTCGGCCCCGGGGCGCGTCGCACCCCTGGTGCGGTCGCCGCACCCGTCGCTGCGGGTGCGGGAGCCCCCGCCGGGGTGCGAGACCTCCGTGCGCGGGGCGCTCCGCGCGGCGACGCGTGCCACACCCGCCGTCGCGCCGGCCGGTCACCCGACGTCACCGGTGCCCGCGGGAAGATCACCGTCCGTCCACGGGCGACCGCATCCCACCCGTTCGCGCGCTCCCCGGACGAGTGGTTCGACTGGTGCTCCTCACCCACCGCACGTGAGATGGGACCGCAGGTGACCGAGTGACAGGAGTGATCCACGGTGCGGACCAGGACCAGGACGACGGTGGCGGTGCTCGCCGCGACGCTCGCGCTGTCGGCGGTCACGACGGCCGGTGCGTCGGCGGCACCCACGGCTCCGGCGGCCGCCGTGACCCGGACCGTCGCCGACGACCCGGCGCCCCCGCGGGACGACA
>NZ_WWFY01001121.1:0-2971 GCF_009864975.1 Pseudonocardia sp. SID8383 | reverse complement strand
GCCGCGGCCTCGGCGTCCAGCACGTGGCCGGGCACGAACGCCCGCCCGCCCGCGACGATGCGCCGCTGCTCGCCCGCGACGTGCGCCTGCCACACGCCGGTCAGGTCCGTGGCGGTGTCGCGGTCGGTGCCGGGCACGGCCGCGGCGATCGCGTCGCGCAGGCCGGACGGCTCGTCGACCAGCGTGCCCAGCACGTCGAACACGACGACGTCGATCGTCATCAGCGGCTCCCCGGGATCGTCCGGCGACGGCGTCACCGGTTCGACTGGTGACGCAGTTTGCGGCGTCGATGCGTCACCGGTCAAGATGGTGACGTGGGTTTCGTGTTCGTGAGCGGCAGTGCCGCGCTCGACCTGGTCGGCACCGTCACCTGGCGGCGCACCGACCCGACCGAGCTGCTCACCGGGCCCGCCGACCTCGCTCGCTGGATCGACGCCTGCGCCGACCTCCCGGACGGCGTGACCGTGACCCCGGAGGTCCTCGGGCGCGCGCGGGACCTGCGGGAGGCGGTCCACCGGCTCGCGACCGACCGGCTGGCCGGGCGGGCGTTCGACCCCGCTGCGTTGGCCGTCGTCAACGGCACGGCCCGCGGTCCCGGCATGACCGTGCAGCTCGACGACCACGGCACCCGCCGTACCGGCGACGCCGACGCCGTCCTCGCGGAGCTGGCGCGCGACGCCGTCGCCGTCCTCGCCGACGTGGACACCCCGCTGAAGGAGTGCGGCCGCCCCGGCTGCACCCGGCTCTATCTCGACCGCTCCCGTGGCGCGCGGCGCACCTGGTGCGGCATGGACGAGTGCGGGAACCGGGTGAAGGCGGCCGCCTACCGCGCTCGCAGGAGGACGATCACCGGCTGAGTCGTTCTCCTGACGGCCCGCACGGGGGCCCCGGCGCGGGCGGGGCCCCGGGAGCGGACGTCACGCCGGCGTGATGACCACCTTGAGCGCCTGGTTCGCCGCGGCGTTCTTGAACACGTCGTAGGCCTCGTCCATCTGGTCGAAGGTGAACGAGTGGGTGCCCATCTTCTCCGCCGGGATCCGTCCGCCCGCGACCATCTTGAGCAGCGTCGGGATGGACACGGTGTCGACCAGGCCCATCGTCAGCGTGACGTTGGAGATCCACATGTCCTGCATCGGCAGCTCCACCGGGGTGCCGTGGACGCCCACGTTGGCGATCGTGCCGCCCGGGCGCACCAGCGACGCCGCCGTCAGCAGCGTCTCCGGGTAGCCGACGGCCTCGATCGCGACGTCCACGCCGAGCCCGTCGGTCAGCGCGGTCACGTCGGCGACGGTGCCCGGCCCGACCTCGACGCTGTCGGTCGCGCCGAACTCGACGGCCTTCTCCAGCCGGAACTTGTTGGAGTCGATCGCGATGACCTTCGACGCGCCCCACAGGCCGGTCGTGAGGATCGCGGAGAGGCCGACCGCACCCGCGCCGACGACGGCGACGGTGTCGCCCGGCCGTACGTTCCCGGCGAGCACACCGACCTCGTAGCCGGTCGGCAGCGAGTCGGCGAGGAAGATCGCCTGCTCGTCGGTGACCGACTCCGGCACGGCGTAGAGCGAGGTGTCGGCGTAGGGGACCCGGACGTACTCGGCCTGGGTGCCGTCGATGAGGTGGCCGAAGATCCAGCCGATCCCGCCGACGGTCTGGCAGTGCGACGGCATACCGCGCTGGCAGTAGTCGCAGCGGCCGCACTTGGTGATCGCCGGGACGAGGACGCGGTCGCCGACGGCGAAGCCGGACACGGCGTCGCCGACGGCGGTGATCGTGCCGACGGCCTCGTGGCCGAGGATGCGGCCGTCGGTGACGGCCGGGACGTCGCCCTGCAGGATGTGCAGGTCGGTGCCGCAGATCGTGGTGGTGTCGACCTTGACGATCACGTCGGTGGGGTCCTGGATCGTCGGGCCCGGGACCTCCTCCCAGGCCTTGGCGTCCGGTCCGTGGTAGACGAGTGCCTTCATCTGCTCACTCCGTTGGTCGCAGGGGGTGCCGAGGGCGTCGGCGGGCCCGACGCTAATGCGGGAGTGCGCATGTGACTGTCCCGTTCTGGGACGACTCCGCGGGCGGCACGACCACCGGCGACGACGGTGTGTCCCGGTCCCGGGACACCTCAGCCGATGTAGCTGATCCCGAACGCGTCGATCTTGCGGTAGAGCGAGGACCGGGCGATCCCCAGCAGCTCGGCGGCCTGGTAGCGGTTGCCGCGCGCCTCGTAGAGGGCCTGGATGATCACGTCGCACTGCGCCGCCTCGAGCATCGACATCCGCGGTGCGCCACCGGTGAAGCACGACGACGGCAGGTCCGGTGCCTGCACCACGCCGACCGGCTTGCGGGCGATGACGTAGCGCAGCACGTCCTCCAGCTCACGCAGGTTCCCCGGCCAGGCGTAGCCCTCCAGCACCCGCAGCACCTGCATGCTCAGGCTCAGCGACCGGCCGCCGGACAGCGAGTGCAGCACCGACCGCGCGAGGTCGCCGAGCTCGTCGGCCCGGTACCGGAGCGCGGGCACCCGGACCGTGTCGTGGAAGTGGCGCAGCAGCAGCCCGTAGGGCCGGGTGGCGTCGACCGAAGGGGTGTCGATGCACCCGACGACCGTCGGTGCCGCGGGTGTGGCCACCAGCACCCGCAGCGACTCGTCGAGGCGCCGCGCGGCGACCGACCCGAGCAGCGGGAGCCGGCGCAGGACGAGCAGCCGCGGCCGGTCCCCGTCGGTGCCGCGGACCGTCGGCAGGAGGGGGCCGCCGGACTCCGCGATCCGCGCGCAGTCGAGCACCTGCACCGTCCCGGACGGGTGGCTGCGGCGGAACTGCTCGACGGCCAGGGTCTGCTTCCCGACCCCCGGCTCGCCGACGAGGAGCAGGTGCCTGGTCCGGGCGGCGATCGCGGCCGCGACGTCGCGGCGGGCGCGCAGGTAGGGGCTGAGCAGCTCGCGGTTCGCGCGGCGCCGCACCTCGGCGGCGGCGCCGTC
>NZ_WWFY01001120.1:0-3192 GCF_009864975.1 Pseudonocardia sp. SID8383 | reverse complement strand
ACCGGGCCCGGGCCGCCCGGGACCGCCGTCGCGGGTCGACGGTGGGGGAGCTGGTCGAACGCCGTCGCACCGCCGGGGCGCCCGCCCGCCGTGCCGACGCCGCACGGGACGACGACGGGGGCCACGACGACCTCCACCCCTACTCCGATGCCGTCAGCGACGAGGAGGAGCCCGGCGGAGCCGGTCGCACGACCACCCGTCGCGTCGACGGTTCCGCCGGCCGTGATCCCGCCGGCGACGACGAGGACCCCGGCCACGACCCCGACGACGGCGACCCCGACGACACGGGGGACCACGGCCCCGACGGTCGCCGCGCAGCCGGGCGCCGCGCCGACCGGGACACCGACGACGGGGACCGTCCGACCGGCGCACCGACGGCCGGACCGACCGCATCACCCGCCCCCGCGACCGCTCCCGGGACGACTGACCCGACGCCCCGGCAGGCCGGGTGACCCGGGCCACCGCACCGGGCGCCGCCGTCGTCGGAGGGCGCGTCTACCCTGGCCAGGGGCCGTGGAGCGGCCCGGGCCGGCGAGGAAGGGACACGGTGGGCGCGCAGGAGCGGCACGGGGCGCTGCGGGTCGTCGTCCTCGTCTCCGGGAGCGGCACCCTGCTGCAGGCACTGCTCGACACCGCGGGCGCCGGATTCGCCGTCGTCGCCGTCGGGGCCGACCGCGCGGGTGCCACCGGGCTCGACCGGGCCCGCGCCGCAGGTGTCCCCACCTTCGTCGAGCGGGTCGCCGACCACCCCGACCGCGACGCCTGGAACACCGCGCTCGCCGCGGCCGTCCTCGCGCACCGGCCGGGCCTCGTCGTCGGGGCGGGGTTCATGAAGCTCGTCTCCCCGGCCTTCCTGGACGCGCTCGGATGCCCGATGCTGAACACGCACCCGGCGCTGCTGCCGGCGTTCCCCGGCGCGCACGCCGTCCGGGACGCGCTGGCCGCCCGGGTGCCCGTCACCGGCGCGACCGTGCACGAGGTCGACGCCGGGCTCGACACCGGACCGGTGCTCGCGCAGGCGGAGGTCCCCGTGCTCCCGGGCGACGACGAGACCTCCCTGCACGAGCGCATCAAGACCGAGGAACGACGGCTGCTGGTCGCGACCGTGCGACGGTTCGCCACCGCCGCCCAACCCCACGAGGTGAACAGTGAGTGAGCGCAGGCCGGTACGCCGGGCCCTGATCAGCGTCTACGACAAGGCCGGTCTCCTCGACCTGGCCACCGGGCTGCACGCCGCCGGGGTGGAGATCGTCTCGACCGGCTCCACCGCACAGCGGATCGCCGACGCCGGCGTCCCGGTCACCCCCGTCGAGGAGGTCACCGGGTTCCCCGAGTGCTTCGACGGCCGGGTCAAGACCCTGCACCCGCGGGTGCACGCCGGGCTGCTCGCCGACACCCGCAAGCCCGAGCACCTCGCGCAGCTCGAGCAGCTGAACATCGCGCCGTTCGACCTGCTGGTGTCCAACCTCTACCCGTTCCGCGAGACCGTCGCGTCCGGCGCGAGCCGCGACGAGGCCGTCGAGCAGATCGACATCGGCGGCCCGGCGATGGTGCGGGCCTCGGCGAAGAACCACGAGAGCGTCGCGGTCGTCGTCGACCCGTCGCGCTACGCCTGGGTGCTCGAGCAGGTCGGCGCGGGCGGGTTCGTCGTGGAGGACCGCCGCAGGCTGGCCGCCGACGCCTACCGGCACACCGCCGCCTACGACGTCTCGGTCGCGACCTGGATGGGCGAGCAGTTCCCCGCCGGCGACGACGACGCCTCCGCCGAGTGGGTGGGCGCCACCTGGACCCGCGAGCGCCCGCTGCGCTACGGCGAGAACCCGCACCAGTCCGCCGCGCTCTACACCGACGGCACCGGTTCCGGCCTCGCCGGCGCCGAGCAGCTGCACGGTAAGGAGATGTCCTACAACAACTACGTCGACGCCGACGCCGCCTGGCGCGCCGCGCACGACCACGGCGACCGCCCCACGGTCGCGGTGATCAAGCACGCCAACCCGTGCGGGATCGCGGTCGGCGCCGACGTCGCCGAGGCCCACCGCAAGGCGCACGCCACCGACCCGGTGTCGGCGTTCGGCGGGGTCATCGCGGTCAACGGCGAGGTCTCGGTCGCGATGGCCGAGCAGGTCGCCGAGATCTTCACCGAGGTCGTCGTGGCCCCCGGCTACGCCGACGGCGCCCTCGAGGTGCTCCAGCGCAAGAAGAACGTCCGTGTCCTCCGCATCCCCGACGGCGCCGCCCGCACCGGCACCGAGCTCCGCCCGATCTCCGGCGGGTTGCTGGTGCAGCAGCGCGACCTCGTCGACGCCGACGGCGACGACCCGGCCGCCTGGAAGCTCGTCACCGGCGACGCCGTCGCCCCCGAGGTGCTCGACGACCTCGCGTTCGCCTGGCGTGCCTGCCGCGCGGTGAAGTCCAACGCGATCCTGCTCGCCCACGACGGCGCGGCGGTCGGCGTCGGCATGGGCCAGGTCAACCGGGTCGACGCGGCGAAGCTCGCCGTGACCCGGGCCGGGGACCGGGCCCGCGGCTCGGTCGCCGCCTCCGACGCGTTCTTCCCCTTCCCCGACGGGCTGGAGGTGCTGCTCGACGCCGGAGTCGCCGCCGTCGTGCAGCCCGGCGGCTCGGTCCGCGACGACGAGGTCGTCGCGGCCTGCGCGAAGGCGGGCGTGCCGATGTACCTGACCGGGACGCGGCACTTCGCCCACTGACCCACCGCCCACCCCGACGGCCCGGGACCGCCTCGCGCGGCCCGGGCCGTCGGCGTTCGGAGCAGTTCGGAGGGTGTCCCGGCCGAGAATGTCGGGGGTGCGTGCGACGGTCATCCCGTCGTCGTCACCACCCCCACCCGGGGGATGCGGAGAGGCGGCACAGGCCCTATGCTTCGAACGTCAGTTCGAGTACGCGTCGCCTTCCCCGCGGCGCGCCGGGTGAGGTCGCGGCCGTTCGGCCGTGGCGCGGTGTGTGGCGGGGAGGTACTGCGGTGCGCGTCGGTGCGGGCGAGGGGCCGGTCGTCGTCGGAGGAGCGGCGGCGGTCGGCCGGGTGGTCGGCGGTGCCGGTGGGGGAGCCGGCATCGACGTCGGGGACGACACCGGTCCGGAGGGGTCCGGGCCGGTGGTCGGGGCCGGGTCACGTGTCCCCGGGGGCGGGCGGGAGCTGCTGCCCGGGGCACGGGGCCCGGCCGGGGGGCCGGG
>NZ_WWFY01001119.1:0-4200 GCF_009864975.1 Pseudonocardia sp. SID8383 | reverse complement strand
GCTGCCCGGGTCGCCGTCGCTGCGCTGTTCGGGCAGCTGCGCGGAGGGCACCAGCTGCGGCGGGACGGTCACCGAGGCGCTCAGCCCACCCGAGCCGCCGCCGACGGCCGCCGAGGCGAGCCGGACGCCGACGCGGTGCCGTGCGGCCAGCCGGCCGACCACGAACAGGCCCATCCGCCGGGAGGCCGACACGTCGACCTCGGCCGGGCCGGACAGACGCTGGTTGGCGTCGACCAGCTCGGAGTCGGTCATGCCGACACCGCGGTCGGAGATCTCGACCAGCAGCGACTCGTCGGCTGTGCGGGTCGTCGACATGACGACCTGCGAGTCCGGCGGCGAGAAGTTCGTCGCGTTGTCCAGCAGCTCGGCGAGCAGGTGGACGAGGTCGTTCGCGGCGCGACCGGCGATCGTCGCGTTCGGCGGGGTCTGCACGACGACCCGCTGGTACTGCTCGACCTCCGACACCGCGGCCCGCAGGACGTCGACGACCTGCACCGGCGCAACGTTCCGCTTCGCCAGGTCGGTGCCCGCGAGGACCAGCAGGTTCTCGCTGTTGCGGCGCATACGTGTCGCGAGGTGGTCCAGCTGGAACAGGTTCGACAGCTGGTCCGGGTCCTGCTCGTTGCTCTCCAGCTGTTCGATCAGCTGCAGCTGGCGCTCGACGAGCGCCTGCGAACGGCGGGAGAGGTTGACGAACATCGAGTTGACGTTCTGCTGCAGCGCGGCCTGGTCGGCGGCGAGGCGGATCGCCTGGCCGTGCACGGCGTCGAACGCCCGCGCCACCTGGCCGATCTCGTCGCGGCTGTCCAGCGGGACCGGCTCGACGAGCGCGTTCGGTGCCTGCCCGGAGCGCATGCTCTGCACCGCCGCGGGCAGCTTCTGCTCCGCGACCTCGAGCGCCGAGCTGCGCAGCAGACGCAGCGAACGGACCATCTGACGGCCCAGCAGCAGGATGATGCCCGCGGTCAGCAGGATCGTGAGCATCAGCAGCACGGAGTTGAGGCCCGCGGTGTTGCCCGCCTGCTCGGCGGCCGCGGCCCGGCCGTCGACGAACGCCTGCTCGGCGGCGGCGGTGGACTGGTCCACCGCGGTGACGGACCGGTCGACGGCGGCGTCCCACGCGTTCGGGTCGACCGGCGGCGCGACCCCCGGCGGGACCGAGAGTGCCTGGTCGCGCAGCGCGTTGCGCTCGCCGTTCGCCTGGCCCGCGCCGAAGTTCCCGAAGGACTCGGCCTGCTCCGGGGTCAGCGACGACTGGAAGTCACCGGCCGCGGCCTGGAACGAGGCCTCGGCCCCGGTGACCTGCGCGCGCTGCTGCTCCTCCAGCGTCCCCGCGGCGAGCGCGCCACCGATCACGGTGCGCTCGAGCTGCAGGGCCTCGCGGGCGCTCGACCCGGCGGCGATCGCCGTGGTCAGACCGGCCGTGTCGGCGGTCTGCAGCCGCCCCACCAGCGCCCGGTCCAGCCCCAGCGTGCGCTGGACGACCGCGGTGTAGCGGCCGGTGAGGTCGGCGGCCGCGGTCGGCCCCTCGGCGACCTGCGACCGGATGACCGGCAGCTGACCCAGCGTGGTGTCCGCCTGCCGGCGGGCCGTGGCCAGGTCGGGGGCCTGCTGCTCGGCGGCGTCGAGCCCCGCCGTGGAGGCCTGCAGCGCCTGGTCGGTCGTGGCCTGCGCCCGGTCGACGGCGGCCCGGTCACCGAGCCGGTTCCCCGCCACGAAGCGGACCGCGGCGTCGCGCTCGGTCTGCAGTGCGCCGGTCAGCGTCTCGATCTGGCGGTGCACGTCGACCAGGCCGCTGCCGCGGCCGAGCTCCTCGGCCACGTTGGCCTGGTCGACGACGCGGACGGCGCCGATGGACAGGGCGAGGACCGTGGGCACCAGACCGACGACCGCCAGCTTGGCGACCAGGCTCCAGTTCCGCGGGTCGAGTCGCTCCGACCACGTGCTCGGGCGTTCCGTGCTGGTCACGGTGGTCACGGCGAGATCTCCCTGTCGGTCTCCGGTCCGGGGACGGGCGGCGCGGCGGGCACGAGGTCGGGGAGCATCAGCTGGTCCGGTGCGCCTTTCGGGGTCACGACGGGAACCGCTCGACCACACCACGACCGACACGGGGCGGCGGTTGCCGCGTCCCGGGGGAGTCGGACGGATATGATCGTGCCGGGTCCCGTCTGTGCGTGACGGACGGCTGCCGAGTCTAGCCCCCGGAACCCTCGTCTCCCGAGTGGCGTAGGGCCGGTTGCCTCATGGTCACGTGACGTGACACACGCCGACCGCTCGTCTCCGCTCGGCGTCCGGCGGACCCGTACAGCTCCGTCCCCCGGCCTCGAGAGGATTCGTTCCGTGACCGACGGCCCCCTGATCGTCCAGTCCGACAAGACACTGCTGCTCGAGGTCGACCACCCCGACTCCGCGGCGGCCCGTGCCGCCATCGCGCCCTTCGCCGAGCTGGAGCGGGCACCCGAACACGTCCACACCTACCGGGTCACCCCGCTGGCCCTCTGGAACGCGCGCGCCGCCGGGCACGACGCCGAGCAGGTCGTCGACGCGCTGGTCCGCTGGGCCCGCTACCCGGTCCCGCAGCCGCTCCTGGTCGACGTCGTCGACACGATGGGGCGCTACGGGCGGCTGCAGCTGTCCAACCACCCCGCGCACGGCCTCGTCCTCACCGCGCTGGACCGCGCCGTGCTGGAGGAGATCCTCCGGCAGAAGAAGATCAGCCCGATGCTGGGCGCGCGGCTCGACGACGACACCGTCGTCGTGCACCCGTCCGAGCGCGGGCACCTCAAGCAGGCACTGCTCAAGGTCGGCTGGCCCGCCGAGGACCTCGCCGGGTACGTCGACGGCGAGGCCCACCCCATCGAGCTGGAGCAGGACGGCTGGACGCTGCGGGACTACCAGCGCCACGCGGTCGAGGGGTTCTGGGAGGGCGGCTCCGGGGTGGTCGTGCTGCCCTGCGGCGCGGGCAAGACCCTCGTCGGTGCGGCCGCGATGGCCAAGGCGGGCGCGACGACCCTGATCCTGGTGACCAACACCGTCTCCGGGCGGCAGTGGAAGCGCGAGCTGATCGCGCGGACGTCGCTGACCGAGGAGGAGATCGGCGAGTACTCGGGCGAGAAGAAGGAGATCCGCCCGGTCACCATCGCCACGTACCAGGTCGTCACCCGCAAGACCAAGGGCGAGTACAAGCACCTGGAGCTGTTCGACTCCCGGGACTGGGGCCTGGTCGTCTACGACGAGGTGCACCTCCTCCCGGCGCCGGTCTTCCGGATGACGGCGGACCTGCAGTCCCGCCGCAGGCTCGGCCTCACCGCGACCCTGGTCCGTGAGGACGGCCGCGAGGGCGACGTGTTCTCCCTGATCGGCCCGAAGCGCTACGACGCCCCGTGGCGCGACATCGAGGCGCAGGGCTGGATCGCGCCCGCCGAGTGCATCGAGGTGCGGGTCACGCTGACCGACGCCGAGCGCATGTCCTACGCGACGGCGGACTCCGAGGAGCGCTACCGGACGGCGTCGACGGCGAACACCAAGCTCAACGTCGTGCAGGCGATCCTCGACCGGCACTCCGGGGAGCAGACGCTCGTCATCGGGGCCTACCTGGAGCAGCTCGACGCGCTGGGGGAGAAGCTCGGTGCCCCGGTCATCCAGGGCTCCACCCGCAACAAGGAGCGGGAGAAGCTGTTCGACGCGTTCCGCCGCGGCGAGATCGCGACGCTGGTCGTCTCGAAGGTCGCGAACTTCTCCATCGACCTGCCCGAGGCGACGATCGCGGTGCAGGTCAGCGGCACGTTCGGGTCCCGGCAGGAGGAGGCCCAGCGGCTCGGACGCCTGCTGCGCCCGAAGAACGACGGCCGCCAGGCGCACTTCTACTCGGTGGTGTCCCGCGACACCGTGGACACCGACTACGCCGCGCACCGGCAGCGTTTCCTCGCCGAACAGGGCTACGCCTACCGGATCGTCGACGCCGACGACCTCCTCGGCCCCGCCCTGCCCGACGCCGGCTGAGCCCGCCCCCCCCCGGATCGGGGGCCTCCGTACGGCGCCGATCACGGGCACACTGGTGCGGTCCGCGACGCCCGGGGAGGGCACATGTCGACCGCCCTGTGGATCCTCGTCGGGATCGGGGCATGGCTGGTCCTGGCGGTCGTCGTCGCACTGGTGCTCGGCCGGGTGGTGCGGATGCGGGACCGGCAGGTGCCCGAC
>NZ_WWFY01001118.1:0-5537 GCF_009864975.1 Pseudonocardia sp. SID8383 | reverse complement strand
ATCGGTCTCGTCGTGCTCACCGGGGGCGTGTTCCGCCAGCGCGACGCGGCCGGGCTGGCCGCGGCGGCCCGCACGGTGCGCCATGACGCCGTCCTGGCGCCGCTGCTGGCCCGGGCGGAGGTGCGGGTCGACAGCGAGTCCGTGCTCGCCCCGGCAGGGCTGCTGGCCGCGCACGGCCGCGAGGTCGCGGCGGGCGGGCTGCTCGCCGAGCACCTGACAGGCTGATCACCCCTGAGTTGACACCCCCGCGGTGGCTCGGAACCATGGAGGTCGCGACATCGCCGGGCGCCGAGAGGCGCTGCAGCGGCCGTCACCGGCCGCCACGCTCGGGCCCGGCCGGCACGGACGAGAAAGGGCGCCTGTCTCCGACGAGGAGGGAGGGCGCCGTGACCCGTGTACGCCGCTCCTCCTCCCCGCCGGACCGCACCCGTCGTGCCGACGAGTACGACTCTTACGCCTGAGGAGGCGCACCCACCCCATGACCGATCACCCGAAGCTGCAGCACGCCGGCGGCCTGGACTTCGCGATCGCCGACATCTCCGAGGCGGAGTACGGCCGCAAGGACATCCGGCTCGCCGAGAACGAGATGCCGGGCCTGATCGACCTGCGCCGTGAGTACGGGGAGTCCAAGCCGCTGACCGGCGCGCGGATCGCCGGCTCGCTGCACATGACCACCCAGACCGCGGTCCTCATCGAGACCCTCGTCGCGCTCGGCGCCGACGTCCGCTGGGTGTCCTGCAACATCTTCTCCACCCAGGACTACGCGGCCGCCGCGACCGTCGTCGGCCCGCACGGCACCGCGGAGGAGCCGCAGGGCGTCCCGGTCTTCGCCTGGAAGGGCGAGTCGCTGGAGGACTACTGGTGGTGCACCGAGCAGCTGTTCAAGTTCCGTGACGCCGACGGCAACGTCGTCGGCCCGAACATGATCCTCGACGACGGCGGCGACGCCACCCTGCTCGTGCACAAGGGCGTCGAGTTCGAGAAGACCGGCGTCGTGCCGAGCTTCGACGACGACGACCTCTCCGTCTCCGACGAGGAGCGGGTCGTGTTCGACACCCTGCGCCGCAGCCTTGCCGAGGACCCGCAGCGCTGGACGACGATCAACTCCGACATTCGCGGCGTCACCGAGGAGACCACCACCGGCGTCAACCGGCTGTACCAGCTGGCCGAGCGCGGCGAGCTGCTCTTCCCGGCGATCAACGTCAACGACTCGGTCACCAAGTCGAAGTTCGACAACAAGTACGGCATCCGCCACTCGCTGATCGACGGCCTGAACCGGGCCACCGACGTGCTGCTCGGCGGCAAGGTGGCCGTCGTGGCCGCCTACGGCGACACCGGCAAGGGCTCGGTCGAGGCGCTGGCGGGCCAGGGTGCGCGCGTCATCGTCGCCGAGGTCGACCCGATCTGCGCGCTGCAGGCGCTGCTGGAGGGCCACCAGGTCGCGACCCTGGACTCGGTCATCGAGCAGGCCGACATCATCGTCACGGCGACCGGCAACAAGGACATCCTCACGGTCGACCTGCTCAAGCGGGCCAAGCACCAGGCGATCGTCGCCAACGTCGGTCACTTCGACAACGAGATCGACATGGCGGGCCTGTCCCGCGTCGAGGGCATCAAGAAGATCAACATCAAGCCCCAGGTCGACGAGTGGATCTTCCCGGACGGCCACTCGGTCATCGTGCTGTCCGAGGGCCGCCTGATGAACCTGGGCAACGCGACCGGCCACCCGTCGTTCGTGATGTCCAACAGCTTCTCGAACCAGGTGATCGCCCAGATCGAGCTGTTCACCAAGCACGAGGAGTACAACAAGGACGTCTACCGGCTGCCGAAGCACCTGGACGAGAAGGTCGCGCGGATCCACGTGCAGGCCCTCGGTGGCGAGCTGACCAAGCTCACCAAGGACCAGGCCGAGTACATCGGCGTGGACGTCGAGGGTCCGTACAAGCCGGAGCACTACCGCTACTGAGCGAGAAGCTCGCGGATCGCGCATCGGTACCGCGTTCTCCGTTCCGACGGCGCGGTGGCCCCTTCCCGGGGCGCCGCGCCGTCGGCGTACCAGGGGGTCACCGTCGGGATGACGATCGAGATCGGGTCGGGTGACGGCTGGGTGCACTGCGCCCGGGGGCACCGGCACTGGGGTCTGTTCGGCGCGGCCGGGCTGCTCGTGCGCCACCGCGACGACGCCGACCCGGCGGGCGTCGACCGGGTGCTGTTGCAGCACCGGGCGTCCTGGAGCCACCACGGCGGCACCTGGGGGATCCCCGGCGGTGCCCGGGACCGGGGGGAGTCCGCGGTGCGGGCGGCGCTGCGCGAGGCGGCCGAGGAGAGCACCCTCGCCGTCGCCGGGCTGGCGCCGGTGGAGGAGTTCGTCGACGACCACGGCGGCTGGAGCTACACCACGGTCGTCGTGCGGACGCCGGACGCGCCGCCGGTCCGGGTGCGCGGCGCGGAGAGCACCGAGCTGCGCTGGGTGCGCACCGACCGGCTCGGTGAGCTGGACCTGCACCCGGGCTTCGCGACGACCTGGCCCACCGTCTCGGAGTTGGGTGCCTGACCTAGGCTCGACCGCCGTGGGGGAACTGGTGGTTGTCGAGGGACTGGACGGTGCGGGCAAGCACACGTTCACCACGGAGCTCGTCGCCGGGCTGCGCGCACACGGCGCCTCGGTCACCACGACGGCCTTCCCCCGCTACGACGACGACGTGCACGCCGAGCTGGCCCGCGACGCGCTCTACGGCCGGATGGGCGACCTCGCCTCCTCGGTGCACGCGATGGCGGTGCTGTTCGCGCTCGACCGCCGGGCCGCCGCGGCCGGGCTGCGTGCGGCGCTCGCCGCGCACGACGTCGTGCTCGTGGACCGCTACGTCGCCTCCAACGCCGCCTACAGCGCCGCCCGGCTCGGCCAGGACGCCGGCGGCGAGGTCGTCGGCTGGGTCCGGGCGCTGGAGATCGACCGGTTCGGCATCCCGGTGCCCGGCCACCAGCTGCTGCTGGCACCGCCCCGGGAGGTCGCCGCGGAGCGGGCGAGGTCGCGCGCGGCCACCGAGCCCGGCCGCGCCCGCGACGCCTACGAGAGCGACGACGGCCTGCAGGCCCGCACCGACGCCGTCTACCGGGAGCTGGCGGCGCGGTCCTGGCTGAGCCGCTGGACGGTGCTCGACGACCCCGCCGCGGCACCGTCGGCCCTCGTGCCCGCCCTGCTGCACCGGTGCTGATCACGGGGCTGGGATAGTGATGTCCATGAAGTCGCGCGTACTGGTGGTCGACGACGACCCGGCCCTGGCCGAGATGCTCACCATCGTGCTGCGAGGCGAGGGCTTCGAGACAGCGGTCGTGTCCGACGGGACGCGGGCACTGCCCGCCGTCCGGGACACCCAGCCGGACGTGGTGCTGCTCGACCTGATGCTGCCCGGCATGAACGGCATCGACGTGTGCCGGGCCATCCGGGCGGAGTCCGGCGTCCCGATCGTCATGCTGACGGCCAAGAGCGACACCGTCGACGTCGTGCTCGGGCTGGAGTCCGGCGCCGACGACTACGTCGTGAAGCCGTTCAAGCCCAAGGAGCTCGTCGCGCGGATCCGGGCCCGGGTCCGCCGCAACGACGCCGAGCCCGCCGAGCAGCTGTCCATCGGCGAGATCGACATCGACGTGCCCGCGCACCAGGTCACCCGGGAGGGCCGGCCGATCGCGCTGACCCCGCTCGAGTTCGACCTGCTCGTCGCGCTGGCCCGCAAGCCGCGCCAGGTGTTCACCCGCGAGGTCCTGCTCGAGCAGGTGTGGGGCTACCGGCACGCCGCGGACACCCGCCTGGTGAACGTGCACGTGCAGCGTCTCCGGTCGAAGGTCGAGCGCGACCCGGAGCGCCCCGAGGTGGTCCTGACCGTCCGCGGGGTGGGGTACAAGGCCGGTCCTCCGTGACCGGCGCGCCGCGGGTGCACCGGCCGTGGTGACGCGTCGCCGCGGACTCCGCACCCGGCTGGCCCGGCTGCCCGGGGCCCGGCGGGTCGCCCGCGCGCTGGGCCCGCTGCGGGTGCAGGCGCACGAGCTGGGCATGCTCATCGCCGCGGCCTGGCGGCGGTCGCTGCAGCTGCGGGTGGTCACCTCGACGCTGGCGCTGTCGTCGGCGGTCGTGCTGGTGCTCGGCCTGGTGCTGCAGAGCGAGATCGCCGAACGGCTGCTGCAGAGCAAGCTCGACGCCGCGATCTCCCAGTCGGATGCGAACCGGCAGGTCCTGGAGGGGCAGCTGGCGAGCGTCGACCCGGACCGCGAGGGCGTGCAGGAGATCCTGGACACCGCCCTGGAACGGCTGACCGACACCACCGGCCCCGGCCGGGCCGGGACGGCCGGGGAGTTCAGCGCCGCGCTGACCACCGGGTCGGCGAACGGGCCCGAGGTGTCCGCCGGCGACGTCGGCCAGATCACCGCGCGCCAGCAGGACATCACCGCCCGCGGGTCGCTGGACAGCCTGAACCGCCAGTACACGACCGTCGACGGCGTCCCGAACCTCGTCATCGGGCAGAAGATCGCCACCGCGGGCCGGGAGCTGCAGTTCTACCTGCTGTTCCCGCTCAACGGTGAGCAGCTGACGCTCGGGCTGGTGCAGAGCACGCTGATCGTCGGCGGGCTGGTGCTGCTGGTGCTGCTGGCCGCGATCGCCAGCCTCGTCACCCGGCAGGTGGTCCGCCCGATCCGGCACGCCGCCGACGTGGCAGAACGCTTCGCCGGGGGACACCTCGACGAGCGGATGGCCGTGCGCGGCGAGGACGAGGTCGCCCGGCTCGCCGAGTCCTACAACGAGATGGCGGGCAGCCTCGCCGCGCAGATCGCCCAGCTCGAGGAGTTCGGGGCGCTGCAGCGGCGGTTCACCTCCGACGTCAGCCACGAGCTGCGCACGCCGCTGACCACCGTGCGGATGGCCGCCGACGTCCTCTACGCCTCCCGCGACGAGCTGCTCCCGGCGCTGCGCCGCAGCTCCGAGCTGCTGGTCACCGAGCTCGACCGGTTCGAGGAGCTGCTCGCCGACCTGCTGGAGATCTCCCGCCTCGACGCCGGCGTGGCCGAGCTGGGTGCCGAACGGGTCGACCTGTCCGCGGTGGTGCGGCGGGCGACCGACGCGGTGCGCGGCATCGCCGCCGACGCCGGCACCGACCTCGTCCTGGACCTGCCGGCGGGCGAGCTGATCGAGGCCGACCCGCGCCGGGTGGAGCGCATCGTGCGCAACCTCGTCGCGAACGCGATCGACCACGGCGAGGGCCGCGCGGTGGAGGTGACGGTGGCCGGCGACGACGCCGCGGTCGCCGTCGTCGTGCGCGACCACGGCGTCGGGCTGCGGCCCGGCGAGGCCGACCTGGTGTTCAACCGGTTCTGGCGGGCCGAGGAGTCGCGGGCCCGGCGCAGCGGCGGCACCGGGCTCGGGCTGTCGATCAGCATCGAGGACGCCCGGCTGCACGGCGGCTGGCTGCAGGCCTGGGGCGAGCCGGGCAACGGCTCGGCGTTCCGGCTGACCCTGCCGCGCGAGGTGGGCGGGCACATCGCCG
>NZ_WWFY01000112.1:0-3182 GCF_009864975.1 Pseudonocardia sp. SID8383 | reverse complement strand
GCGCGCGGTGCCCGCGGAGGGAGCGGCGTGCCTGCGCCGCCCGCGGAGGGGCCGGCCGGCGGCCACCGCCGCGGCGACGCCGGTCGAACGGTGGCCGGTCCGGGTGTGCTTGCCCATCTCGAGCGGTCCTTCCGCCTCGCCGCGGGCGAGGGTGCTGGGGAGCGGTGGAGGACGGCGCGGGCACCGGCGTGGCCGGGGTGCGGGGGCACCCCTGGGGAGCGGCCGGATCGGGCCGGGTCACCCGGCTCGTCCGGTTCGGGACGTTACGAAACGGTGACCCGTCGAGGTTGCTTTTCTGAGAGCACCTCGGCGACCCGGGCGATCACGGGTCGACTCCGGACGCCGACTGACAGGGCGGCTGGACCGAACGGCTCAACGATCTACGACGAACACCCTCCGTGTTCTCAGGATCGCCGGAGACCCCCTCCGCTCAACGAGCGGGCGACGCCGGAGTGACGGGTCGTCGCAGAACGGCCACCGCTCGTACGTCCCGGCGCGTGGCCGCCACCCCGGACGGGGAACTAGCCGAGGCGCTCGCGGACGGCGTCGAGGTTGCGTTCCATCCCGGTCCGCCACTCCCGCAGCCGGCCCTCGACGATCCGCTCCTCCTTGTCCGGCCACCGCTCGATCGCCTGCGTGAGGCCCGACGGCCCGGGACCCATCCGGGCCCACTGGCGCAGCGCGGTCCCCTCGCCGTCGGGGGTGAGCTCGAAACGCCACACGGCCGTCGCCCCGCTCTCGTCACCGAGCCCGACCGTCCACTCGAACAGCCGCTCCGGCTCCCATCCGGTGACGGTGGAGACGGTGCTCCACTCCCCGATCGCGTCGTGGCGGTGGTGGCCGTGCAGCCGGGCCCCGAGGCCCGGCTCGTCACCCTCGCCCCACGAGGCGCGCTGCATCTCGGTCGACACCCGGGCCAGGAACGCCGGGTCGGTCACCAGCTCCCACACCGCCTGGGGCGGTGCGGCGACCCGGGCGGTGGCCTCGGTGGTGGGTCCGTCGGCGTAGCGCATGCGACCTCCTCGTCGTCGGGCCGCGGCGGGTCAGCGCTCGTCGGCACCCCGGCGCAGCAGGTAGGTGTCCATGATCCACCCCTTGTTCTCCCGGGCTTCGGCCCGGACCTTCAGGATCTCGTCGGTCACCTCGACGAGCGGCCCGGCGACGAGCAGCTCGTCGGGCGTACCCAGGTAGGCGCCCCAGAATATGTGCAGCTCACGGCGCTGCTCGTCGGGCAGCGTGGCGAAGGCGGTGCGACCGTCGAGCATCACGACGACGTCGTCGACGTCGGTGGGCATCCCCTCGGCGATCCGGCGCCCGGTGGTGATCAGGACGGGGCGCCCGACCCGGTTGAGGATCAGCCGGTGGGCGGCGGCGAGGGCGGCGACGCTGGAGATCCCGGCGACCGACTCGACCGACCACTGCTCCCCCGCGCCGTCGAGGACCCGGTCGAGCAGGCGCAGCGTCCCGTCGTAGAGGGAGGGGTCGCCCCAGACCAGGAAGGCGCCGGTCTGCCCGTCGGCCAGCTCGGCGTCGAGCATGTCGCGGTAGAGCCGGGCACGGCGGTCCTGCCAGTCGACGACGACGTCGCGGTAGCGCTCGTCGTCGCGCTCGACCTCGGTGCCGCGGTCCCGGCCCACCTCGGGCGCGGTGACCAGCCGGTACCCGCCGTCCGGGCGGTGCCGCCGCAGGAGCTCGGTGCGCAGGGCCAGCAGGTCGTCCTGCGACCCCCCGCCGTCGAGCCCCTTATCGATGACGAACACGACGTCGGCCCGTCGCAGGGCGCGGACCGCCTGGAGGGTGAGGTGGTCGGGGTCACCGGCCCCGATCCCGATCACGAGAACCGTGCGCACCGGAGTGACCGTAACGGACCCCGGGCGCTGCCCGGCACTCCCCCGATCGGCAGGCACCCCCCGCCCGGTGTCGCCCGATGCGCGCAGCGTCCGACCCCGTCACGCGACGTCGTCACTCGGTAGTGTCATGGTGACCGGCGAGCCACGACCGGGTCACCGGCCGACCGCCGAGGACCGACCCCGCAGCGCCACCCCGGGAGGCCACGTCACCGTGCCCACCAGCGATCACAGCAGCAGGACCCTGACGATCGGACACCTCGTCGAGTCGCTCGACGACCGCGGCGTCGCCGCCGCGCTCGGTGACCTCGCCGCCGCGGCCCCGGACGCCGGGTTCCGGGTGGTGGTCGTCGCGCTGGCCCCCTCCGGACACTCCGACGTCGCCGAGCGCATGGCCCGCGCCGGGGCACCACCGGTCGAGCTGAACGTCGCGCCGTGGGACCCGCGTGCCGTGCTGAAGGTCCTCGCCGCGTTCCGGGAGCACGGTGTCGACCTGGTGCACACCCACGGCGCCCGGCCCGACGTCGTCGGCTCCGCCGCCGCGGCCCGGCTGCGGGTGCCCGCGGTGTCCACGCTGCACCACATCCACGAGCACCCCGCCGACCGCGGCGACCAGTTGCGGCGGACCGCGAAGACGTTGGCGCGCAAGCGGTTCATGACCCGCACGATCGCGACGTCAGCCCTGCAGCGCGACTGGTACCGCCGCGCCGCCGGGTCCACCGAGGGCCTGTCGGTAATCCCGGACGGCGCCGCCGACCCGGGCGAGGGCACGCCCGAGGAGCGGGAGCGGCTGCGGCGCGGGCTCGGCGTGGACGACCACGAGGTCGTCGCCGTCTCGGTCGCGCCGATGCGCCGCGGCCAGGGGCAGGACATGCTGCTCGACGCCGTCGCCGGGATCGGACCGGACGAGCCGCTCACCGTGGTGCTCGGCGGCGACGGGCCGCTGCGGCCGTGGCTGGAGTCGCGCGTCGCCGCCGACGAGGCGCTGTCCGGCCGGGTGACGTTCCGCCGCAGCACCGACCCGGTCGCGCTGCTCCGCGCCGCCGATGTGCAGCTGCACACGACCCGGCACGACACGATGCCCCGCATGCTGCTGCTCGGCCACGGCACCGGGACCCCGGCGGTCGCGACGCGGGTCGGCGGGATCCCGGAGATCGTGACCCGCGAGACCGGCCTGCTGGCCCCGGTCGACGCCACCCGGATCGCCGACGAGCTGGTGCGGCTGACCCGCGACGCCGACCTGCGTGCCCGGCTCGGGGGCGGGGCCCGGCGGCGGTTCCTCGACCGGTTCGCGGCGGCACCGTGGGCGGTCCGGCTCGGTGACGTCTACCGCAG
>NZ_WWFY01001117.1:0-7613 GCF_009864975.1 Pseudonocardia sp. SID8383 | reverse complement strand
ACCTCCCACCGCCCGCCGGACCTCCGCCCGCCGGACCGTGGTCCGAGGGGGCGGGACCCGTCGTCGGCACGGGTCAGCCGCCGCAGCACCCGCCGCCGCAGCAGCCCCCGCCGCCACCGGCCGGGGTCATCGCGGGCCGGGGTGCGGCACCGGACCGGCCGCCGAGCGCGATCGTCGAGAGCAGCTTGACGGTGTCCGCGTGCCCGTGCGGGCAGTCCGCCGGGTCCGACGACGCGGCCATCGGCCGTTCGACCTCGAACGTCGTGGCGCACTCGCGGCAGCGGAACTCGTAGCGCGGCATGCGCGGAGCCTACGCTGCCCGGCCCGTCGGACCCAGCTCCCCGAACCCGGCTGGCCGGGTCCGGTCAGCGGCTGCGCAGCAGGCGTACCGAGCGGGGCGGCAGGACGATCGTCGCCCCGGCGTCGAGCGGGGTGGTGTCGGCGGGGGTGCCGTCGGGCGCGGTCGAGTCCAGGACCGGGTCGAATCCGTGGTCGCTGGGCAGCACGCAGTCGGCGGGCTCGTCGCCGGCGTGCAGGACCAGCAGCCAGTAGTCGGCCAGCAGCAGCGCGAGGGTGCGGCGGCCGCCGTCGTGCCAGTCCCCGGGCTCCATCGGCCGCCCGGACGGGTCCCACCAGAGGACCTCGCCGTCGACGTAGAACTGGTCGCGGTGCAGCACCGGTGACTCGTGGCGCAGTGCGGCGACCTTGGCGGTGAACGCCTCCATCGCCGTGGTCTCGTCGGTGCGGGTCCAGTCCACCCAGGAGGTCTCGTCGTCGCGGCAGTAGGCGTTGTTGTTGCCGTCCTGGGTGCGCCAGCGCTCGTCGCCACCGGTGATCATCGGGGTGCCGATCGACAGCAGCAGCGTCGCCATCATCGCCCGGGCCGTGGCCTGCCGGGCGGCGCGGATGCCGGCGTCGTCGGTCGGGCCCTCGGCGCCGTGGTTCTGCGAGCGGTTGTCGTCGGTGCCGTCGCGGTTGTTCTCGCCGTTGCCCTCGTTGTGCTTGTGCTCGTAGGACACGAGGTCGCGCAGGGTGAAGCCGTCGTGGGCGGTGACGAAGTTGACCGAGGCCCACGGGCGACGCCCGGAGTGCTGGTAGATGTCGGAGCTGCCGGTCAGCCGCGACGCCAGCTCGGCGACGCCGCCGTGGCCGCGCCAGAAGTCGCGCACCGCGTCGCGGTAACGGCCGTTCCACTCCGACCACGCCACGCCGAACCCGCCGACGCGGTAGCCCTCGCCGGTCGCGTCCCACGGCTCGGCGATCAACTTGGTCGTCGACAGGGTCGGGTCCTGGGCGATCGCGGTGAGCAGTGCGGAGTCCGGGGAGAACGGACCCGACCGCGGGCGACCGAGCACCGAGGCGAGGTCGATCCGGAACCCGTCGACGCCGTAGGCGTGCACCCAGTGCCGCATGGCGTCGCAGACCAACCGGATCACCGTGGGGGAGCCGGCGTCGAGGGTGTTGCCGGTGCCGGTGATGTCGGCGTCGTGCCCGGACCCGCCGAGCGAGTAGTACGCCGGCGCGTCGAGGCCGCGGTAGGACAGGGTGGTGCCGCCGACCCCGCCCTCGCAGGTGTGGTTGGGGACGATGTCGAGGACGACCTCGATCCCGGCCGCGTGCAGGGTGTCGACGAGGTAGCGGAACTCCGCGACCTCGTTGCCGGGGTCCGAGGCGTAGCCGGCGTGCGGGGCGAGGAAGCCCAGCGTGGCGTAGCCCCAGTAGTTCGGCGCGCCCCGCTCCAGCAGCGGTGGCTCGGGGGCGTTGGCCTGCACCGGGAGCAGCTCGACGGCCGTCACCCCGGTCCGCTGCAGCTGCGCGATCACCGCCGGGTGGGCCAGCCCGAGGTAGGTGCCACGGTGCGCCTCGGGCACCTCGGGGTGGAGCTTCGTCCAGCCGCGCACGTGGATCTCCGAGATCACCGTCTCCGACCACGGCACGTCCGGGCGGGGTGGGCGCGGCGCGGCGTCGGTGGCGGTGACGACCGACAGCGGCACCGAGCCGAGCGAGTCGACGGTGCTGGGCCGCCCGGACATCGGGTCGCCGTCCCACCCGCGGGCGGCGACGACGTCGGTGACGGTGCCGGTGATCCGCGCGGCGTAGGGGTCGACGAGGATCTTGTGCGGGTTCGCGCGCAGCCCGTGGAACGGCCGGTACTCGCCGTGCACCCGGTAGCCGTAGCGCTGACCGGGCCGCACCCCGGGCACGTGGCCGTGCCACACGCCGAAGGTGTGTTCACGCAGCTCGACGCGCCGCTCGGTGAGACCACCGCCCTCACCGTCGGCGGCGCCGTCGATCAGGCACACCTCGACGGTCTCGGCGCTGGTGGTGGCGACCGCGAAGCGGGTCCCGTGGTCGTCGGGGTGGGCACCGAGGGGGAAGACAGGCACGATCGGCCAGGATAGGGGGGTGACTTCGCCCCGAACCCCGTCCGCGCCCGGTGTCACACCCGTTTCCACCCCGATCGACGACGAGGACGTGGTCGTCAGGATGGACGGCGCCACCGTCCGCCGCGGCGACACCATCCTGCTCGATGCCGTCGACTGGCGGGTGGAACTCGACGAGCGCTGGGTCGTCCTCGGCCCGAACGGCGCCGGCAAGACGACCCTGCTCCGGCTCGCCGGTGCGGAGCTGCACCCGACCGCCGGCACCGTCCATGTGCTCGGTGAGCGCATGGGCCGGGTCAACGTCTTCGAGCTCCGCACCCGGATCGGTCTCACCTCGGCGAACCTGGGCGTCCGGATCCCGGGCGACGAGATCGTCTCCGACGTCGTCGTCTCCGCGGGCTACGCGGTCCTCGGGCGCTGGCGCGAGGAGTACGAGCGCGACGACACCGGCCGCGCCGAGCAGCTGCTGGGCCAGCTCGGCATGGCGGGGTTCGCCGGGCGCGCGTACGGCACGCTCTCCGAGGGCGAGCGCAAGCGGACCCTGATCGCCCGCGCGCTGATGACCGACCCGGAACTGCTGCTGCTCGACGAGCCCGCCGCCGGGCTGGACCTCGGCGGCCGCGAGGACCTCGTCACCCGGCTCGCCGACCTCGCCGACGACCCGTACGCCCCGGCGTCGGTGCTGGTCACCCACCACGTCGAGGAGATCCCGCCGAACTACAGCCACGGGCTGCTGCTGCGTGAAGGGCGTGTGGTCGCCGCGGGGCTCCTGGACGAGGTCATGACCTCCGAGCCGCTGTCGGAGACGTTCGGGCTGCCGCTGACCGTCGAGCGCCGCGGCAACGGACGGTTCACCGCCCACCGGCGCGACTGATCCGCCGCCGGGCGCCGGTGCCCGCACCCGCGTGGGGCGACCGTCGCGCGGGTCGCCGCGAACCGGGACGGGACGCCACGCGGGCCGAGGCGGCCGGGTCGGATCACTGCGCGCTCCAGGGCGCCGGAGGCGACTAGGGTCCGCAGACGTGACCGAATTCGTGAGCCTGTCCGTGGACGAGGGCGTCGGGACGATCCGGATCGACCGCCCGCCGATGAACGCCCTGAACCGTCAGATCCAGGGTGAGCTGCTGGAGGTGGCCGACGAGGCCGCCACCCGCGCCGACGTGCGTGCGGTCGTCGTGTACGGCGGGGAGAAGACCTTCGCCGCGGGTGCGGACGTCAAGGAGATGGCGTCGATGTCCTACTCGGACATGGCGCCGCAGGCGCGGCGGCTGTCCGCCGGGCTGGGGGCCGTCTCGACGATCCCGAAGCCGACCGTCGCCGCGGTGACCGGTTACGCCCTCGGCGGCGGCCTGGAGGTCGTACTCGGGGCCGACCGGCGCATCGCGGGGGACAACGTCAAGCTCGGCTTCCCGGAGATCCTGCTCGGCATCTTCCCGGGTGGCGGCGGCACCCAGCGCGCCGCGCGACTGATCGGGCCGTCGCGCACCAAGGACCTGATCTACACCGGCCGCATGGTGAAGGCCGACGAGGCGCTGGCGATCGGGCTGGTGGACGAGGTCGTCCCGGCCGACGAGGTCTACACCCGCGCCGTCGCCTGGGCGCAGCAGTTCACCGCGGGCCCCGCCCTGGCCTACGCCGCCGCCAAGAAGGCGATCGACAACGGCCTCGACACCGACCTGCGTACCGGCCTGGACATTGAGTCCGAGCTGTTCGCGGGCGTGTTCGCCACCGACGACGCGAAGGCCGGCATGGCCAGCTTCGTCGAGAACGGCCCCGGCAAGGCCACCTTCACCGGCCGCTGAGCCGTCCGCCCCCGCCCGGACGCGCGACGCGCCCGGGCGGGGAGCAGGTCGGCGGCCGTGTTCTGCGAAACTCCTACTCATGAGTTCGGACCCGGCGCCCACCCCGCACGCCACCGCCGAGCAGGTCGAGGCGGCCTGGCACGACCCGAAGCTCGCCAACGTGCTCTACCACGACTGGGAGGCGGGCACCTACGACGAGAAGTGGTCGATCAGCTACGACGAGCGCTGCATCGACTACGCCGCGGGCCGATTCCGTGCCGCGGCCCCGTGGGACGGCCGCCCCTACCTGCGCGCCCTGGAACTGGGCAGCGGCACCGGGTTCTTCCTGCTGAACCTGATGCAGGCCGGTGTCGCCGAGCGCGGCGTCGTCACCGACCTGTCGCCGGGGATGGTCGACGCCGCCACCCGCAACGCCGAGCACCTCGGGCTGGAGGTGGAGGGTGCCGTCGTCGACGGTGAGCACATCCCGTTCCCCGACGACAGCTTCGACCTCGTCGTCGGGCACGCGGTGCTGCACCACATCCCCGACGTCGAGGCCGCGTTCCGTGAGGTCCTGCGGGTGCTGGAGCCGGGCGGGCGGTTCGTGTTCGCGGGCGAGCCCACCACCGTCGGCGACGCCTACGCCCGCACGCTCGGCCAGTGGACCTGGAAGGCAACGACCACCCTGACGAAGCTCCCGGCCCTGCGGGGCTGGCGGCGCCCGCAGCACGAGCTCGACGAGTCCTCCCGGGCCGCCGCGCTGGAGTCGGTCGTCGACATCCACACCTTCGACCCGGCCGACCTGGAGCGCACCGCGACCCGGGCCGGGGCAGAGGGAGTGCGGGCCTCCACCGAGGAGTTCGCCGCCGCCATGCTGGGCTGGCCGGTGCGGACCTTCGAGGCGGCCGTCCCGCCCGGAAAGCTCGGCTGGAACTGGGCGATGTTCGCCTACCACGGCTGGCAGCGGCTGTCCTGGCTCGACGAGCACGTCCTGAACCGGGTCGTGCCGCGCAGCTGGTTCTACAACGCCCTGATCACCGGTACCAAGCCGAGATGAGCGATCGGCCCCGGCGCGGCGCGCTGTCGGTCAGCATGGACGACGTGGAGCACCCGCTGGAGCCGTTCTGGCGCGGCGTCATCGCCTACCGCCTGCTCACGCTGCTGACGGTCGTCGGCGTGACGCTCTACCACCTGCCCACCGGCTACGAACGTCCGCCGGCCGCGGTCGGCGTGCTCGTCGTGATGGCGGTGTGGACGGCCGTGACGTCATGGGGCTACCTCGGCGGGCTGCCCGGCGCCCCGGACCGCCGCGGCCTGCTCGCCCTGGCCGACCTCGGCGTCTGCGTCGCGATCATGGCGACCACGCCGCTGGTCGTCCGGGTCGCCCACCTCGACGAGGGCGGCCCCGGCATGGGGTCGATCTGGACCTCCGGCGGGGTGCTGGCCTGCGCGGTCGCGTTCCGGATCACCGGCGGGGTGCTCGCCGCCGCCGTGATCTCGGTGGCGCTGGTGCTGTCCAAGCAGCGGTTCGGGGTGCTGGAGCTGGGCGACATGCAGCTGCTCCTGCTGGCCGGGCTGACCGTCGGGTTCGCCGCGCACGTGCTCGACCGCACCGCCGCCCGGCTGCGCCGCCTCGTCGCCGAACAGGCCGCCACCGCCGAACGCGAGCGGCTCACCCGGGCCGTGCACGACGGAGTCCTGCAGGTGCTGGCGCACGTCCAGCGCCGCGGCGCCGA
Organism: Pseudonocardia sp. SID8383; assembly: GCF_009864975.1. Taxonomy (NCBI): domain Bacteria; kingdom Bacillati; phylum Actinomycetota; class Actinomycetes; order Pseudonocardiales; family Pseudonocardiaceae; genus Pseudonocardia; species Pseudonocardia sp. SID8383. Next base: position 1,712 of record NZ_WWFY01001117.1, on the reverse strand, counting down.
GCTGGGCGGCGGGGCGACCGAGCTCGGCGTGCTCGCCGGAGAGCAGGAGACCGCGCTGCGTGCGCTGCTGTCCGGGCCGGGGACCACCGACGCGTCCGGGTGCCGCGACCTCGCCGCCGCGCTGCGGATCCTCGCCTCGGACCGGGTCACCGTCTCGGCCCCCGGACGTCCGGTCGAGCTGGGCCGGCCGGTCGTCGACGAGGTGGAGGGCGCGGTGCGGGCCGCGCTCGCGAACGTGGCGCTGCACGCCGGGGCGGACGCGCGCGCGTGGGTGCTGGTCGAGGAGCTGCCCGGGGCGGTCGAGGTCAGCGTCCGCGACGACGGCCCCGGCATCCCCGAGGGCCGCCTCGCCGAGGCCGAGGCGCAGGGCCGGATGGGGGTGTCCCGCTCCATCCGTGGCCGCGTCGGCGACGTCGGCGGGACACTGACGCTGGACACCGGACCGGACATCGGGACCGAATGGGTCATCCGGGTCCCCAGGGAGGACACATGAGCATCCGGGTGATGGTCGTCGACGACCACCCGATCTGGCGCGAGGGCGTGGCCCGCGACCTCGCCGAGCGCGGCCTCGACGTCGTCGCGACGGCCCCGGACGCGCCCGCGGCCGTCCGGATCGCGACGGCCGTGCGGCCGGACGTGATCCTCATGGACCTCAACCTGGGCGTGACCTCCGGCGTGGACGCGATCGCCGGGATCGGGCAGCAGAGCCCGGACAGCCGCGTACTGGTGCTGTCGGCCTCCGGTGAGCACGCCGACGTCCTGGAGGCGGTCAAGGCCGGTGCGCTCGGCTACCTGGTGAAGTCCGCCGGGGTCGACGAGCTGCTGGAGGCCATCCGGCGCACCGCCGACGGCGTCGCCGTGTTCACCCCGGGGCTGGCCGGGCTGGTGCTGGGGGAGTACCGGCGGCTCGCCGACGCCCCGCGTCCCGCCGACGGCGCGCCCGCCGTCCCGGCACTCACCGACCGCGAGACCGAGGTGCTGCGCCTGGTCGCGAAGGGCATGACGGCCAAGCAGATCGCGGCGAAGCTCGTCGTCTCGCACCGGACCGTCGAGAGCCACGTGCAGAACACCCTGCGCAAGCTGCAGCTGCACAACCGCAGCCAGCTCGTCCGGTACGCCATCGAGCAGGGCCTCGCGGACTGAGCAGGCGGGGCGGTGCGTTCCCTGCGGTGAGCGGAGTGAACCCGTAACGGGGGCCACCCCCATCACGAACAGGTCACGGGACCGGGCAGACTCGGCTCCGCCCCCGACGCTCGACCTCCGGAGAGCCCGTGACCGACCCGAGCGCCCTGATCGGGTACCTGCTCCAGAGCCCCTGGCTGGTGCCCCTGCTCGCCGTCGCCGTGATGTGCGACGGGCCGCTCCCGTTCCTGCCGAGCGAGCCGGTGCTGTTCAGCGCCACGGCCGCCGCACTGGCGGACGGCGACCGGTGGCGGATCGTGGCCCTGTTCGGTGCCGCGGTGGTCGGGTCGCTGCTCGGCGACGCGGTGCTCTACGGCGCGGGACGCAGCTCCCACTCGGTCGTCCGGGGCACCCGTCGCGGTGACGGGACCGGCGCCTGGGTCCGCCGCCACCTGCATCGCCGACCGGTCGCCGCGCTGGTCGCGACCCGGCTGCTGCCCGGCGGACGGCTGGCGAGCGTGTCCGCGGCCGGCCGGGTCCGGCTGCCGCTGCGCGCGTTCCTGCCCGCGACCGTCGCGAGCGCCCTGGTG
>NZ_WWFY01001116.1:0-7890 GCF_009864975.1 Pseudonocardia sp. SID8383 | reverse complement strand
TGAGGCCCTCGGCGACGCGGTCGAGCGCCGTCGCGGCGACGTCGAGACCGTCCGGGTCGGAGTGCGCCGTCCCGTCCGACGACGGGCGCGGTCCGGGGCGGGGCCCGCCACTCGTCCACGGCGTCCCCGGTCGGTCTCGGTCGTGCACCGCGGCACCTCCGTCGTCGGTGGCGGGCCCGCCCGGCCCGCCCGCGTCGGGAGGAGTGTGCGTGCCGCGCGCCCCCGGCACGGGCGTTCCGGGGAAACCGGCACGGGGCCCGCGATCATGACCGGTCGCCGTGAGACCATCTGCGCCGGTCGGGAGCAGCGGGCCGGGTCCCGAGCGGCGCCCGGTCGGGGAGAGGAGCGTCGTGGTCGGCGTCCAGCGGGTGATGACGGTGTCCACCCCTGCCGAGACGGTGCTCGGTTACCTGGCCGACCACGGGCACAGCGAGATCTGGGACCCCACCGTGCGCTCCAGCACCCGCTCCGACGGCGGCGGCCCGGTCGCGGTCGGCGCCGCCTGGCACACGGTGTCGGTGTGGGGCGGACGGGAGAGCGAGCTCGACCACACGCTGCGGGAGCTGACGGCCGGTCGGGTCGTGTTCGTCGGGGAGAACCCGACGGTCACCGCGACCGAGGAGATCGTCGTCGAGCCGGCCGAGGGTGGGGGGAGCGTCGTGAGCTTCCACGCCCGGGTACGGCTCAAGGGTCTGCTGAAGCTGGCGGCGCCGTTCCTGCGGCGCGAGTTCGAGCGGCACGGCGACGAGCTGGAGCGCACCCTGCCGCCGGTGCTGGAACGCCTGCAGGGGCCCGCGCCGGCCCCGCCGCCGTAGGCCCGCGGCTCAGCGGTCGCGCCAGAACCCCATGCGACGGCTGATCTCACGCCCCGCGGCGACGACCTCCGGGGTGATCCGCTCGATCCGCTCGGCGGAGAGCCGGTAGGCGGGCCCGGACACGGAGAGCGCGGCCACCACCGCACCGCCGTGGTCCACCACCGGCGCGGCGACGGCGTTGAGGCCGGTCTCCAGCTCCTCCAGCGACCACGCGTACCCGTGCCGGCGGACCCGGCGCAGCTCCTCCACGAGCGTGTCGCGGGCCTGCTCCGGCACGGTGTCCGGCATCGTTCCCGGGTCGTCGAGGACGACCGAGGCGAGCAGCACCTTGCCGCTGGAGGTGTTGTGCATCGGGGTGATCCGGCCGAGCCAGTTGAACGTGGTGACCATCGACGGGCCGCGGGCCTGGTCGACGTTGACCGCCCACCCGCGGTCGGGGATGGCGATGTTGACGGTCTCGCCGAGCCGCTCCGCGAGCGTCTCGCAGACCGGGTGGCCCTGGGTGGTGACCTCCAGGCGCTCGGCGACACGGCCGGCGAGCGGGATCAGCCCGAACCCGAGGCGGTACTTGCCGCGGTCGGCGATCTGCTCGACCAGGCCGCGCTCCTCCAGCGCCCCGAGCAGCCGGAAGGCGGTCGACTTGTGGACGTCGAGCGAGGCCGCGAGCTCGCTGACCCCCGCCTCGCTGCGGTCGGCCAGCAGGGTCAGCAGGGTGATGGCCCGGTCGACCGACTGCACCCCGGGCTCCCGTCCGCGCACCGTGTTGCTCATTGCGCAACCCTAACCCGGCATTCCGTACGTCGCCACGTGGGGCGGCTGGAAAGCGGGACCGTGTCCCCGCACACGGGTGCCCGGCCCGGGTTTGCACACCGACCGGTTCCCGGTGAAAGCTCGCGCCGTGCCGAGCCTCTACATCGACGGAAGCTGGACCACCGGGTCCGCCGGGACCGCCCCGGTGATCAACCCCTACGACGCCTCGACGGTCACCGAGGTCGACCAGGCCGGACCCGACGACGTCGACCGTGCCGTCGCCGCCGCGCGCCGTGCCTTCGACGACGGACCGTGGCGGCGGACCACGACCGGCGAGCGCGGTGCGCTCCTCGGGCGGATCGCCGACCTGCTGGTGCGGGACCGCGACAAGATCGCCCGGCTGGAGACCCTCGACACCGGCAAGACGATCGCGGAGGGCCGCCAGGACGTCGACGACGTCACCGCCGTCTTCCGCTACTACGCCGGGCTGGCAGACAAGGACGCCGGCCGGATCGTCGACACGGGCAACCCGGCCGTGGTGTCGCGGATCGTGCACGAGCCGGTCGGTGTCTGCGCGCTGATCACCCCGTGGAACTACCCGCTGCTGCAGCTGTCCTGGAAGGTCGCCCCGGCGATCGCCGCCGGCAACACGATGGTGATCAAGCCCAGCGAGGTCACCCCGCTGACCTCGATCGTGCTGGTGGAGCTGTGCGAGGAGGTCGGGGTCCCGGCCGGCGTGGTGAACATCGTGCTCGGCGACGGGCCGTCGGTCGGCGCCCCGCTGACCGAGCACCCGGACGTGGACATGGTCAGCTTCACCGGCGGCCTGTCCACCGGCCAGAAGATCATCCGAGCGTCGGCCGAGACGGTGAAGCGCACCGCCGTCGAGCTGGGCGGGAAGAACCCGAACATCGTCTTCGCCGACACCGACTTCGAGCTCGCCGTCGACTACGTGATGCTCGCGGTGTTCCTGCACTCCGGTCAGGTCTGCTCCGCGGGGGCCCGACTGATCATCGAGGGCTCGGTCGCCGACGCCGTCGTGGACGAGGTGGTGCGCCGCGCGCAGCGGATCCGGCTCGGCAACGGTCTCACCGACGGCGTCGAGGTCGGCCCGCTGGTCTCCGCCGCGCACCTGGCCAAGATCGAGGACTTCGTCGCGGCCGCCCGCGCCGAGGGCGCCACGATCCGCTGCGGCGGCGCCCGCCCGGACGACCCGGACCTCGGGAAGGGCTACTTCTACCTGCCGACGGTGATCACCGACCTCGCGCCGGACTCGCGGCTGATCCGCGAGGAGACCTTCGGCCCGCTGCTGACCGTCGAGCGGTTCACCACCGAGGAGGAGGCCGTCCGCCTGGGCAACGACACCGAGTACGGGCTGGCCGGTGCGGTGTTCACCGCCGACATGGGCCGCGCCCACCGGGTCGCGTCCGCGCTGCGCCACGGCACCGTCTGGATCAACGACTTCCACCCGTACTTCCCGGGCGCGGAGTGGGGCGGCATGGGCCGGTCCGGCAACGGCCGCGAGCTGGGCCCGACCGGGCTGGCCGAGTACCAGGAGATCAAGCACGTGTGGACCAACACCGATCCGCAGCCCCAGGGATGGTTCTCGGGCCGCTGAGGCCGCCATGATGACGCGACGCAACGGCCCAGGAGGTCCACGATGACCGTTCCCGAACCGACCCGGCGGGACCGCTCCCCGGGCGCCGACGGCGACGGGGGAGGGCTCGCCGAGTTCGGCTACAGCCAGACCCTCGACCGCAGCATCGGCAAGTTCGCCAGCTTCGCGGCCGGGATCAGCTACATCTCGATCCTGACCGGCACGTTCCAGCTGTTCTACTTCGGCTTCGGCACCGGCGGCGCGGCCTACTGGTGGTCCTGGCCGATGGTGTTCGCCGGCCAGTTCATGGTCGCGCTGTCCTTCGCCGAGCTGGCCGGGCGCTACCCGGTCGCCGGGTCGGTCTACAACTGGTCCAAGCAGCTGGCCGGGCCGACCGTGTCCTGGCTAGCCGGCTGGATGATGTTCACCGCCTCGGTGGTGTCGCTGGCGGCGGTCGCGCTGGCCGCGCAGCTGACGTTCCCGCAGATCTGGTCGGGTTTCCAGCTCGTCGGCGACACCTCCGACGCGGGCGACGCCGCCGTCAACGGCGTGCTGCTCGGCGCGATCCTGATCGTGCTCACCACGGTGATCAACGCGGTCGGGGTGAAGCTGATGGCGCGGATCAACTCCACCGGGGTGTTCATCGAGCTGATCGCCGCCGTCGTCATCGTCGTGGCGCTGCTGCTGAGCATCCGCAACCCCGTCTCGGTGCTGTTCGAGACCCCGGCGCCGGCGGCGGGCGGCGGCGGCTACTTCGGCACGTTCCTGGTCGCGGCGCTCGCCTCGGCCTACGTGATGTACGGCTTCGACACCGCCAGCTCGCTCGGCGAGGAGACGGTCGACCCGCGGCGCACCGCCCCGGCGGCGATCCTGCGTGCGGTCGTCGCGTCGTTCGTGCTCGGCGGGCTGATCCTGCTCGGGATCATCCTGGCCGCACCGGACCTGGCCGACCCGCGCCTGGGCAGCAAGGACGGCGGCGGGCAGCTCGTGCTGCTGGAGGTCGCCGGCGGCACCATCGGGCGGGTCTTCCTGATCACCATCAGCATCGCGGTGATCGTCTGCCTGCTCGCGGTGCACACCGCGGCGATCCGGCTGATGTTCGCGATGGCCCGCGACAACGCACTGCCCGCCGGCTCCGTGCTGGCGCGGATCGACCCGAGGCACAAGACGCCGGTGGTGCCGGCGATCGTCGTCGGGCTGGTCGCGATCCTGATCCTGGTCGCGAACGTCGGCGTGCCCGAGGTCTTCACCGCGGTCACCAGCGTCGCGATCATCATGATCTACATCGCGTACCTGCTGGTCACGGTGCCGATGCTGGTGCGGCGGCTGCGCGGGCAGTGGCCGGACGAGGGCCAGAAGGGGTACTTCTCGCTGGGGCGTCTCGGCCTGCCGGTGAACGTGCTCGCGGTGCTGTGGGGCGCGGCGATGGCGATCAACCTGGCCTGGCCGCGCGAGGAGGTCTACGGCACCGGGTGGCTGCGGTTCATCGCGTTCCTGTTCATCGGGGTCGTGGCACTGGCCGGGCTGGCGTGGTTCCGGCTGCGCGGCCGCCACGGGCTGGGCTGTCTGCCCGAGCACCGGGCGAAGGAGATCGAGCAGGGCATGGGGGAGACGGCGTGACCGACCGGTTCGACTACATCGTGGTGGGTGGCGGCTCGGCGGGCTGCGCGCTCGCCGCGCGGCTCTCGGAGGACCCCGCGGCGCGGGTGCTGCTGCTGGAGGCGGGCCCGTCCGACGTCGGCGACCCGAACATCCTGCGGCTCACCGACTGGATGGCGCTGCTCGACTCCGGCTACGACTGGGACTACCCGGTCGAGCCGCAGGAGCGCGGCAACTCCCACATGCGCCACGCCCGCGCGAAGGTGCTCGGCGGCTGCGGCTCGCACAACTCCTGCATCGCCTTCTGGACCCCGCGCGAGGACCTCGACGAGTGGGCCGCGTCCGGCCTGACCGGCTGGTCCGCCGACGAGTGCTGGCCGCTGATCCGGCGCCTGGAGACCAACGACGGCGACTGGGACGGCCACGGCCGCTCCGGCCCGGTCAACCTCATGCAGATCCCCGCGAAGGACCCCTGCGGCGACGCCGTGCTGGCCGCCGCCGCGCAGGTCGGCATGCCGACGGTGCGGTTCAACGAGGGCCACACCGTCACCGACGGCGCCGGGTACTTCCAGATCAACTCCTTCCCCGACGGCACCCGCGCCTCGGCGTCGGTGTCCTACCTGCACCCGATCCTGGGCTCGCGCCCGAACCTGGAGGTGCGCACCGACTGCTGGGCCTCGCAGGTGCTGTTCGACGGCACCCGCGCCACCGGCGTCGAGTACCAGCGGGGCATCGGTCCGGGCCGCGAGACCGCGCACGCCGAGCGCGAGGTGATCCTCTCCGCGGGGGCGATCGACACCCCGAAGCTGCTGATGCTCTCGGGCATCGGCCCGGGGGAGCACCTGCGCGAGTTCGGCATCGAGGTCCGCTCGGACCTGCCCGGTGTCGGCTCGAACCTCGACGACCACGTCGAGGGCCTGGTCTTCTGGGACGCGGCGAAGCCGATGGTCACCGAGTCGACGCAGTGGTGGGAGATCGGGCTGTTCGCCCGTACCGACCCGGCCCTGGACCGGCCGGACCTGATGATGCACTACGGCTCGGTGCCGTTCGACATGAACACACTGCGGTGGGGCTACCCGACCACCGACAACGGGTTCTGCCTCACCCCGAACGTCACCCGTGGCCGGTCCCGGGGGACCGTGCGGCTGCGCACCCGCGACTTCCGGGACCGGGCCCGGGTCGACCCGCGCTACTTCACCGACCCCGAGGGCCACGACATGCGGGTGATGACCGCGGGCATCCGGCTGGCCCGCCGCATCGCCGAGCAGCCGGAGCTGAAGGAGTGGATCGCCGCCGAGCTGGCGCCGGGCCCGGACGCCGTGACCGACGACGAGCTCGCCGACTACATCGGCAAGACCCACAACACCGTCTACCACCCGGCGTGCACCGCGCGGATGGGCGCCGACGGCGACCCGGGCGCCGTCCTGGACCCGCAGCTGCGGGTCCGCGGGGTGCAGGGTCTGCGGGTCGCCGACGCGTCGGCGATGCCGTTCCTGCCGGCGATCAACCCGAACATCACCACGATGATGATCGGGGAGAAGTGCTCGGACCTGGTGCGGGCCGCGCACGCCGGCTGACCCGACCGGCCCGGCTCAGCCGGGAACGGCCGCCAGGTGCCGGTCGACGAGGTCGTCGACCGGGACGTCGTCGGCGGAGTTGTCCAGCGTCACGTGCGTCGCGCCGGTCCGGTGGACGAGGTCACGCTCGAGCCCGCCACGGGCTGACCGCTCAGCCCTCGCCGACGACCTCCACCGTCGCGTGCAGCGGGGTGTCGGACACGGAGAACCCGAGGTGCAGGTCGTAGGTCCCCGGCTCGGTCGCCCACGTCCCGCCCGCACGGTGGCGGAACGCGCGCCGTGACACCGCCACGGTGGCCGTCGTCGTGCCGGGGGCGGCGTCGACGACCGCCCAGCCGACCAGCCGGCGGGCGGGCCGCTCGACGTCGGAGCCGGGCCGGGACAGGTAGGCCTGCACGACCTGGCGGCCCGCCCGGTCGCCGGTGTTGGTCAGGGTGACCGTCACCGCGACGCCGTCGGCCGACCAGGGCCCGGCGACGGCGTCGTCGAGGGTCCAGGTGGTGTAGCCGAGCCCGTGCCCGAACGGGTAGGCCGGCGTCTCGCCGTGGCGCAGCCAGTTGCGGTGCCCGACGTGCACGCCCTCGTCGTAGCGCAGGACGCCGCCGGTCGGGCGCCCGGAGAGCACCGAGCGCTCCTCGCCGGTGGCGGGCCAGGTGGTCGGCAGCCGCCCGCCCGGCTCGGCGTGCCCGAGCAGCACGTCGGCGACGGCGTCGCCGAAGCGCTCGCCGCCGAACCAGCCGAGCAGCACCGCGGCCACCTCGTCGCGCCAGGGCAGCAGCACCGGGGCACCGGAGTTGACCACCACCACGGTGCGCGGGTTGGCCGCGGCGACGGCCCGGACCAGGTCGTCCTGGTGGCCGGGCAGGGCCAGCGAGGTGCGGTCGAAGCCCTCGCTCTCGATCCGGTCACTGGTCCCGACCACCACGACGGCGACGTCGCAGGCCGCCGCCAGCGCGGCCGCCGCGGCCACCTCGGCCTGCGGGTCGGCGACGACGGTCTCGGTCCCGACGGTGAGCGCGAACAGTGCCATGCCGGCCTCGCCGCCGGACGGGCGGAACCGGAACACCAGGTCGACCGGTCCGTCGGTGCCGACCTCCCCGGTCACCGAGGGGGCCTCGAAGATCGCCGCGCCCGGACCCTCGTCGCCGGTCAGGACGGCCTCGGTGTCGAGCACCGCCGTCCCGTCGGCGTGCACCGTCACGTGCCCGACGGCGGCGGCCCCGACCCGGTGCGTCCCGGGCTCGGGTGCCCACCGTGCCGACACCTCGACGGTCTCGGCGCCGTCGGGGATCTCGGCGCCCATCCAGATCAGCGAGGCGCCGAGCCGGTGCTCGCTGCGCAGCGCGGAGCCGTCCGCGGCGCGGAACACCGCGCGCAGTCCGGGTTCCCCGGTGACCGGGTCGGTGACCGTGGCCGGGTCGAAGGGCTGCACGCCCTCGGCGACCTGCGCGCCCAGCCGGTACCGCACCCGGTCCTCGCCGAGCGCGGCGCGCAGCCCGTCCAGCGGCGCGACGACCGCGGCGGGTCGGACCGTGGCGCTCCCGCCGCCCTG
>NZ_WWFY01001115.1:0-16582 GCF_009864975.1 Pseudonocardia sp. SID8383 | reverse complement strand
GCCGCCGGCCGCGGCGAGCCGGGCGAGCAGCTCGCGGCGGCGGCCGGAGCCGACCTCGACCGCCGCGCCGCCGGCCGTCACACGGAGCGGGCCGAGGACCCGGACCGTGACCTCCTGCACCCCGGCAATCTAGGACGCGGCGACGCCGGTGTCAGCCCTTCCGGGGTGATCGCCCGGAGGATCAGACCGGCAGCAGTGCCTGGACGACGTCGGTGAGCTGCGCGGCGGTACGGCACTCGTGCATCGGGAGCACCTCGCCGTAGCGGGTGGCGGCCGAGTCGCCGGAGCCCCAGCTGCGCTCGGGCTCGGGGTTGAGCCAGTGCGCGTGCCGGACCCGCCCGGCCATCATCGCCAGCGCCCGCAGGTTGGGGTCGCGGTAGTTGGTGCGGCCGTCGCCGAGCACCAGCAACGACGTCCTCGGGGTGAGCGCGTCGCCGTGGTGCTCCAGGAAGTCGCCGAACGCGCTGCCGTAGTCGGAGTGCCCGTCGAACGCGGTGAGCGTGGCCTCGCGCAGCACCCGCTGCATCACCCCGGACAGCTCCGCGCCGGGTTCGAACAGGTGCGTGACCTCGTCGGTGCGCTCGATGAACGCGAACACCCGCACCTTGGAGAACTGCTCGCGCAGCGCCTGGACCAGCAGCAACGTGAAGTGGCTGAACCCGGCGACGGACCCGGACACGTCGCACAGCAGCACCAGCTCGGGGCGGCCGGGACGGCGCACCTTGTGCGCCGGGTCCATCGGCACACCGCCGGTGGACATCGACCGGCGCAGCGTGCGCCGCAGGTCGAGCCGGCCGCGGTTCGAGCGGCGCCGCCGCGCCGACAGCCGCGACGCGAGCCGCCGGGCCAGCGGCTGCACGGTACGGCGCAGGTCGGCGAGCTGGGTGGCGTTCGCGGTGAGGAAGTCGACCTGGTCGGTCTGGGTGGGGGTGGTGGTGCGGGCGATCTGCTCGCGGCCGCGCTGCTCGGCGGTGCGGCGACGGACCTCCTCCCGGACGACGTCGCGGAACCGGGCGATGCGGTCGCGGATCTCGCGGCGGCGGACCTCGGACACGAAGTCGGTGTCGCCCTCCTCCCGCAGGCCGTCGAGGATCCGGGCGAGCAGCGTGTCCGGGGACAGCGCGCCCAGCGCCTGGTAGGCCGACCAGTTCGGCTTCGCCGTCTGCCCGCGGACGCCCTGCCCGGCCGCACCGGAGGTCCCGATCGCGTCGACGGCGGCGCGGGCGAGCTCGCGCAGGGTCTCCTCGTCGCCGTCGCGGAGCAGGTCGGCGAGGATCTCGCGCAGCGCGTCGACGTCGACCGGGCCGGTGCCCTCCCCGGACTCGTCGTCGATCCGCGGGACGTCGACGTCGGACGACCCGGCGCCCAGCGCGGGCGGGAACCACAGGTCGAACAGCGCGTCGAAGGTGCCGCGCTGCCCGGAGCGGCGCAGCAGCGCCGCGGCGAGCCCCTCCCGCAGCTGGTCGCGGTGCAGCAGGTCCAGGGCGCCGAGCACGCGGGCCGCGTCGACGGTCTCCCCGGGGCCGACCGCGACGTGGTGGCGGCGCAGCGCGGAGACGAAGTCGACGAGGTGCCCGGGCAGGCCGTGCTCGGGGGCGAGCGCGGTGGCGGGCGGGGTCGTCACCGGTCCATCATGCGTGACGCGGGCGTGATCAGCGAGGGTGGTCAGCCCACCGTCCCCAGGCTCCAGGCGTAGGTCGCGGTGGTCGCGCCGGGTCCGGGTTACCGGGTGCGGACGGGGTCGACCCCTCCGGAGTCGTCGCCGAGCACGTACACCGGCGCTCCGGTCGAGCCGCCGAGCCACGACCGGAGCGCCGGGGTGCACCGCGGTCCCACACCGCGGGGGTCCTCCGCCTAGAAGGCGGGGTCGATCGGCACCGGCTGCGGGGTGAAGGGACGGTCGCCCTCGACCAGGCGCAGTGCTCCGCCGTGGCCGCCGGGGCCGTTGGCGTAGTCGAGGATCTTCCGCAGGTCGCTGATGCCGTTCGTGCCGGGAGCCGGAGCCAGGTTCAGCGTCGAGAGGACGCCGAGGGCGCGGCCGTCGGCGGTCAGGTAGCCCGAGCCGGAGTCACCGGGCACGCCGGGCGGGACGGTGACGACGGTGTGCGTCCAGCCGCCGCCCCCGGTACCGGTCGAGGTGCCGGTCTTCGGCTTCAGCGCGCGCACGCCCTGGCGCAGCGAGGAGTTGCCGTAGCCGTAGACGATCCCGCCGGTCGCGACGCCGTCGGCGGCCACCCCGGTCGGGCCGCCGTAGAACGGCACCGTGGGGCTCGTGCGAGCGGCGTCGTCCGGGCTGAGCTCGACCAGCGCGAAGTCGTTGAACCGGCAGGTCTCCGGGTCGGTCTCGCCCCGCTCCTGCATGCTCAGCCAGGAGGAGTACACGAGCCGGCCCGGTGCGGCGGCGCCCTCGACCTCGACCGGGGTGCCGAGCGGGAGCGACCCGGCCTCGCACCCGTCCACCTCGGTGGATCCGCCGGTGCCCGCGCAGTGCGCGGCCTGCCCCAGGTAGGTCGCGGACCCGTCGGTGAAGACGAAGTTCGCGGTGCACTGCGCGCCCTCGGGTCCGGTACGGGTCATGACCCCCGGGTGCACGCCGGCGTCCGGGGCGCCGTCCTGCGCCGACGCGGTGCCGGCGGTGGAGAGCCCGAGCGCGAGCACGGCGCCGGCGGCCAGTCCGGCGCGCAGCAGGCGGCGGGCGGTGCGGGGCAGTTCCGGGAGGGCGGTCATCGGTGGACCTCCGGTCGCTGGAGAGCGTGTAACCGGAACAACTCGCGCCACGCGTCCCGGTTACGCCCGGTGCCCCGATCGATCCGATCTTCACTCCATAGGGGTGCAGACCTTGACAGTCGATCAGCGGTGCGTGACTGGGCCGTTCAGTTCAGCCGCAGCTCGGCGGCGGCCTTGTCGGCGTCCGAGCGGTGCTTCAGCACGACACCGAGGGTGGCGCGGACGGCGTCGTCGTCGAGGGTGTCGAGGCCCAGGGCGAGCAGGGTGCGGCCCCAGTCGATCGTCTCGGCGACGCTGGGGGCCTTGCGCAGCTCCATCGCGCGCAGCACCCGCACGGTGCGCACCAGGGCGTCGGTGAGCTGCTCGGTCAGCTCCGGGACGCGGGTGAGCACGATCCGCCGCTCCAGGTCGGCGTCGGGGAAGTCCAGGTGCAGGAACAGGCAGCGGCGCTTGAGCGCCTCGGACAGCTCACGGGTGGAGTTCGAGGTCAGCAGCACGAACGGGCGCCGGTTCGCGGTGACCGTGCCCAGCTCGGGGATGGAGACCTGGAAGTCGGACAGGACCTCCAGCAGCAGGCCCTCGACCTCGACGTCGGCCTTGTCGATCTCGTCGATCAGCAGCACGGTCGGGTCGGTGCGCCGGATCGCGGTGAGCAGCGGGCGCGGGAGCAGGAACTCCTCGGAGAACACGTCGTCGCGGGTGGCGTCCCAGTCCGCGCCGTCGTCACCGCGCTGACCGGCGGTGATCCGCAGCAGCTGCTTGGCGTGGTTCCACTCGTAGAGCGCGCGGGCCTCGTCGATGCCCTCGTAGCACTGCAGGCGGACCAGCCCGGACTCCGTCGCCGCGGCCACGGCCTTGGCCAGCTCGGTCTTACCGACGCCTGCGGGGCCCTCGACGAGCAGCGGCTTGCCGAGCCGGTCCGCGAGGAACACCGTCGTCGCGACGGCGGTCGAGGCCAGGTAGCCGGCATCGGCGAGCCGGGCGGTCACGTCCGCCACGGAGCCGAAGACCGGGCGGTGGGCGGGGCTGTCGGACGACACGCGATCATCCTGCACGCCCGGCCCGCCGCGCGTCGGACGGGTGGCCCGGCTCACACCCCTGCGGCCCGCGTCGGGTCGTTGTCGGGGGTCGGGTCCACCATGGGTGCCGTGACCACCGCATCGAGCACCGACCTGCGCGAGCGCGCCGAGACCGTCCTGCAGCAGCTGGCCGGCCCGCAGGCCCGGCTGCGCGAGGACCAGTGGAGGGCGATCGAGGCGCTCGTCGCCCAGCACCGCCGCGCGCTGGTCGTGCAGCGCACCGGCTGGGGCAAGTCCGCGGTCTACTTCGTGGCGACCGCGCTGCTGCGCGCTCAGGGCGCCGGGCCGACGGTGATCGTGTCGCCGCTGCTGGCGCTGATGCGCAACCAGATCGACGCCGCGATCCGCTCCGGGATCGTGGCGGTCACGGTGAACTCGGCGAACGCCGACGAGTGGGACGCGGTCTACGCCGACATCGCGAACGGCGACGTCGACGTGCTGCTCGTGTCCCCGGAGCGGCTCAACAACCCCGACTTCCGGGACCGGGTGCTGCCGGAGCTGGCGGCGAGCGCGGGGATGCTGGTGGTCGACGAGGCGCACTGCGTCTCCGACTGGGGCCACGACTTCCGCCCGGACTACCGGCGGCTGCGCACGCTGATCGCCGAGCTGCCGTCGGGGATCCCGGTGCTGGCGACCACAGCGACGGCGAACGACCGGGTCGTCACCGACGTGTCCGAGCAGCTCGGCATGGGGCGCGACCAGCAGGACACACTGGTGCTGCGCGGCTCGCTGGACCGCGAGTCGCTGCGCCTGGCGGTGGTCCGGCTCTCGAGCCCGGCGCGGCGGCTGGCCTGGCTCGCGGCCAGGCTCGACGAGATGCCCGGCGCCGGGATCGTGTACACGCTCACCGTCCAGGCGGCCGACGACGTCGCCGAGTTCCTGCGCGAGCGCGGTGTCGCCGTGCGCTCCTACTCCGGGCGCACCGACCCCGAGGACCGCCTGGCCGCCGAGTCCGACCTGATGGAGAACCGGGTGAAGGCCCTGGTCGCGACCTCCGCGCTGGGCATGGGCTTCGACAAGCCCGACCTCGGGTTCGTCGTGCACCTCGGCGCGCCCGCCTCGCCGGTCGCCTACTACCAGCAGATCGGCCGTGCCGGGCGTGCCTTGGACCGGGCCGAGGTGGTGCTGCTGCCCGGCCGCGAGGACCGCGACATCTGGGCCTATTTCGCGTCGCTGGCGTTCCCGCCCGAGCCGCTGGTCCGCCAGACCCTCGCCGTGCTGTCGGACCGGCCGCAGTCCACCGCCTCGATCGAGACCCGGGTCGACCTGTCCCGCACCCGGCTGGAGATGCTGCTCAAGGTCCTCGACGCCGACGGCGCTGCGAAGCGGGTCAAGGGCGGCTGGGTCGCGACCGGCCAGGAGTGGGTCTACGACACCGAGCGACACGAGCGCGTGAACTCCGCCCGCCGGTCCGAGCAGCAGGCGATGCTCGACTACATCGCGACCACCGAGTGCCGGCTGGTGTTCCTGCGCCGCCAGCTCGACGACCCGGACCCGACGCCGTGCGGGCGCTGCGACACCTGCACCGGCACCGTCTGGTCCGACGAGGTGTCCGCCGACGGCGAGCAGGCCGCCGCCGAGCGCCTGACCCGGCCCGGGATCGAGGTCGCGCCGCGGAGGATGTGGCCGTCCGGGATGAAGGACATCGGGGTCCCGCTGTCCGGGAGGATCGGCGCGGGCGAGCAGGCCGCGTCCGGCCGGGCGATCGGACGGCTGTCCGACATCGGGTGGGGCACCCGGCTGCGCGAGCTCGTGACCGGCAGCGACGACCCGGTGCCGGCCGACGTGCTCGACGCGCTGGTCCGGGTGCTCGCCGGGTGGGGCTGGGAACAGCGCCCGGTGGGCGTGGTCGGGATCGGCTCACGCACCCGCCCGCACCAGCTCGACCACCTCGCCCGGCGGATCGCCGAGATCGGCAGGCTGCCGCTGCTCGGCACCCTGTCCCCCACCGGCGAGCGCCCCGCGGCGACCGAGAACTCCGCCCAGCGCCTGGCCGCGGTGTGGGAGGGGCTCGACAGCGCGACCGTGCCGGACCTGTCCGGGGTGGACGGGCCGGTGCTGCTGGTCGACGACGTCGTCGACTCGGGCTGGACGATGACGGTCGCCGCGCGGGCGCTGCGGCGGGCCGGGGCTCCGGAGGTGCTGCCGCTCGTGCTGGCCGTCGCCGGGTGATCGGCGGCCGGCGCTTCCCCGGCCGGGCCGTCCCGGGCGGTGCCCCGTCCGCCGGAGGATGCGGCCACCGCGACGAACGACGTAGCCGGACCGGGTCAGCAGCGGCTCGCCCGGGCCGGAGACCGCTCCTAGGCTCGGCGCCGTCGCCGTTCCGCCGGAGGAGGAGCACCCATGAGCCGCTCCTTCGCCGACCCGGTTCCCGGCTCGCTGTTCGGCCGCCGGTTCGTCGTGGTGCCCGGGACCGTCGGCGACGACGACCTCCGTGCGCTGAGCGCCGAGGCCGCGGCGGACGGACGGATCTGCGGCCTCGTACCGGCGCGCCGCCCGGTGACCTCGGACGTCGCACAGCGCCTCGCGCGGCTGGCGGAGTCCCGGCACCTCGCATCACCGTTCGCCCCGACCGAGGTCGGCTGGGTGACCCGGCATGCCACGGAGCCCCGCCGGGAGCGGCGCTTCTACCTGGGCTGCACCGCGTGGGTGGTCCTCGCCGGAGGCGGGACGCTCACCGAGCACTCCGAGCGTGACCGGGCCGAGGTGCTGCACCGCAGCCGGATCGCGGTCGGCGACGTCGTCCTGCTGCGGGGGTGGAGCCCGCTCGGCGTCGCCGACCCGCGGCCCTACCTGCGGATCGCGCCCGACGGGCGGCCGGTGGCGCTGATGCGGGTGCGGCAGAACCTGGTCGGCTCGGCCCGCGAGTCGGCCTGGCTGCCGCTGCTCACCGCCGCGGAGATCGCCGAGGCCCGCACCCGCGCCGCCGCCTGCTGACCGGACCGGACCCGCTCGGCTCGGCTCGGCTCGGCTCGGCTCGGCTCGGCTCGGTACAGCGTCACCGAGATGCGGCTCAGCGGGGTCCCCGGCACCCCGGAGCCCGCTGAGCCGCATCTCGGCGCCCGGACACCGCGGCCGGGCCGGCGGACGGGCGGCGGGAGCAGCGGGCGGTGTGGTCCGGGGTCAGCGGGCGGGAGCCGGGGTCAGGGTCGTGTCCAGCCAGGCGGCCGGGTCGAGGCCGGGCGGGAGCTGACCGATTCCGACGATCTCGTCGTAGGCGGCCTGCCAGCGCTGCGGCGAGATCCCCAGCAACGTGTCACCGGAGGTGTAGGCGTCCACGTAGGCGGCCAGCGCGGCCTTCGCCACGTCCGGATCGCCCAGCGCGGGGACCTCGTACTCGGAGTCGATCAGCCGCATCGTCTCGGCGAAGCCGTTGGCCTCGTCGTCGACGATGAACTGCATGGCCTCCTCGACGGCGGAGGCGTAGCGCTCCAGCCGGTCGCGGGTCTGCGGGTCGGCCATCTGTGCGGCGGAGGTGACGTACATCTGGGCGCCGGCGTCGATGTCCTGGTTCGGGTCGTAGACCACCGTCTCGGGGCGGGTGTGGTCGAGCAGCACGGAGGTGTCCAGCGACACGATGTAGGAGTCGACCCGGCCCGAGGTCAGGAGGTCGAACACGCCGGGGCTCAGCCCGACGACCTGACGCGACACCTCCTCCGGCGGCACCCCGGCGGACCCGGCCACCAGGTCCAGGGTGATCGAGCTGGTGCCGCCCTCCGACGGGGTCCCGACGAGCCGGCCGCGGAACTGCTCGGCCCGGGTGACCGGAGAGGCCTCGGTGGAGATCATCCGGATGGTGCCGGTGTGGATCGGCTCGCCGAACGCGAGCAGCGGTGCGTTGCGTTCACCGGCGGCGATCATCGTCTCGATGTCGCCGATCCGGGTCAGCTGCGCGCCGCCGGCGAGCACCGTCTGGATCGCCGGAGCGGAGCCCTGGGTGGCCTCGAACGTGACGTCCAGCCCGCGCGCCTCGAACAGTCCCCGGGTGTCGGCGATCATCTCCGGGGCGAACGACAGGCTCTCCATCGGCAGCACGTTAAGGAAGGTGACCGGCTCGCCGGCGTCACCCCCGTCGTTCCCGCCGCAGGCGGCCAGTACCGCACAGACGGCCAGTACCGCGGCGCAGGTCCGGCCCACGCGGCGGGCTCCCCGGACGCTCCTGGTGGATGTGGTGGTCATGGCTCACGTCTCCTCGCGTCGTTGCGATCCGTGGCGGTCCCGGGTTCCCCGGTTGCTCGTCGACGGAGTCGGTACCGGCTGGTCGTGGGGAGGAAGGCGGCCAGCTCCGCCCGAACCCCGTCGGGTGCCTCCTCGGCGAGCAGGTGACCGGCGTCCAGTGCCCGCCCGGTCGCGGCCGGGGCCCAGACCCGCCAGTCCTCCAGCACCGCCGGTGCCCGCCCGAGCGGGCCGCGGCGCCCCCACAGGACGAGTGTCGGCGCGGTGATCGTGCGCCGGCCGCGGTCGGCCTCGTCGTCGGCGGCGTCGACGTCGAACCCGGCCCGGTAGTCCTGGCACATCCCGTGCACCACCTCCGGGCGCGCCCACGCCGACGCGTACGCGGCGAGCGCCGCCGGGTCGCAGACCTCCGCCAGACCCCGTCCGAGGATCGCGTCGGGCTCCGCGGCCACCAGCCGCTCCGCCAGGTCCGCCGGTTGCGACAGCAGGAACCAGTGGAACGCCCCCCGGGCGAACCCGGCGTCGGCGCGGGCCAGCACGTCGGCCGTCGGGAGGACGTCCAGCACCGCCAGCGCGCTCACCGCGCCGGGGTGGTCCAGCGCCATCCGGTAGGCGCAGCGGGCACCCCGGTCGTGCCCGACGACGGCGAACCGCTCGTGCCCGAGGGCCGCCATCACCGCCACCAGGTCGGCGGCCATCGTCCGCTTCCCCGACACCGCGACGGCGGCGCCCGCCGGGAGTGCGCTGTCGCCGTAGCCGGGCAGGTCCGCCAGCACCAGGGTGCGGCCGTCGAGCAGGCCGGGGGCCACCCGGTGCCACATCACCGACGTCTGCGGCCACCCGTGCAGCAGCAGCACCGGCGGGCCCTCCCCCGCCTGCCGGACCCGCACGGTCCCCCCGGACGGCGTCGGGACGTCCTGCGGGCTCCCCGGCAGCCCGATCCCGCTCACCCGAGCCGGTACCACGCGGCGGCCGTCCCGCCGCGCACCGCGGCCAGCTCGTCGCCGTCCAGCACGGCCGCGAGCCGGTCGGCACCGGGCCCGTGGTCGTGCGGGTGGTCCCCGGCGTGCATCAGCAGCTCGGGGCCGAGCAGGTCGACCGCCTCCCGGGCCTGCACCGGGTCGGACGGCAGGTGGATCGGCGCCGTGGTGAACCGGACGTGCTCACGGACGATCTCCGACGGCGGCCGGTCCACCCAGGGCACCTCGCGCCAGACGCCCTTCCAGTCCTTGTCGAACCGCCACAGCAGCGTCGGGAGCCAGGTCGAGCCGCACTCGGCGACGGTGACCCGGAGTCCGGGGAGCTCGGCGAACACGCCCTCGGTCACCAGGCTCACCAGCTGCCCCTGCGCGACGACGTTCCCGTTGGCCAGGTAGTCCTCCAGGTAGCTGTGGGTCATCCCGCTCGACGACGGCGCCTGCCCTGCACGCCCCCACGCGTGCAGGGTGACGACGAGACCGTGCTCCGCGGCGGCACGCAGCACCGGCCGGTTCCCGACGTTGCCCCAGCGGGTGTCGTTGCGGACCGGCAGCAGTGCGGTGACGACCTCCGGCCGGTCGCCGATCCGGTGGATCTCGGCGACCGCGGCGTCGACGTCGAGGGTCGGCACGACCATCGCCACCCGCAGCCGCGGGTCGTGGGCCTGCCACCGTTCCAGGAGCCAGTCGTTGAGCGCCCGGCAGAGCGCCGCCTCGTAGTACGGGTTGCGGTTGGTCTGGAAGGTGCTGGTGCAGGTCAGGATCGCGAGGTCCGTGCCGTCCGGGGAGAGCACGCGCTCCCCCAGCTCGCCGACCTCGGACAGCGGCCGGCCACCCGGGCCGATGCCGGGCGGGTAGGCGCCGCCCTGGGTCGGCGACAGCGACACCCCGCCGTCGGCGGTGTAGTCGCGCCAGTAGGGGTCCATGTGCGCGACCACGTCGGACAGTGTCGACGGGACACAGTGGACGTCGGTGTCGACCACCACCCCCACCACCGGGGCGCTCACGACACCACCCGCTCGGGCAGGCCGTAGAGCCGGCAGGCGTTCGATCCCATGATCGGCTCACGCAGGTCGGCCGGGAACAGCCGGGGCGCCGCCGTCGGCGAGTCGAAGTCCCAGTGCGGGTAGTCCGAGGCGAACATGATCCGCTCGCCCAGGCCGAGATGCCGGATCACCGTGGCCAGGTCCGCCGGGTCGCGCGGCTCCTCGATCGGCTGCGTGGTGAACCACAGGTGCTCACGCAGGATCTCCGACGGCGGCCGGTCCAGGTGCGGGACGTCCTCCCGCAGCGCCGCCCACCCGTCGTCCAGCGACCAGATCAACGGCGCCGCCCAGGCCAGCCCGCCCTCCACACAGACCACCTGCAGCTCGGGGAACTCGGTGAGCACGCCCTCGCAGAGCAGGCTGGTGACCAGCGCGCCCATCATGTTGCCGTTCCAGACGTGCTCCTCGAGGTAGAACGACGGCCAGCCCGCGCCGCGGTGCTGCTCCAGCCCGCCGGTGTGCGCGGCGATCGGCAACCCGGCCTCGGCGGCGGCCGCGTAGATCGGCCAGTACCGGCGCCTGCCGAACCCGGACTCGCCACCGGTGGCCAGCAGTACCTGGCAGAACCGCGGGTCGCCCGAGCGCCTGCGGATCTCCGCCGCGGCCAGCTCCGGGGACTCCAGCGACACCGCGATCGACGACCGCAGCCGCGGCTCGCGGTCGAGCCAGCACTCGGCGACCCAGTCGTTGAGAGCCCGGCACAGCGACGCGGCGAACTCCGGGGTCTCGGCGCCCCAGCTGTGCGACTGCAGCGGGATGAGCACGCCGTGGTCGATGTCGAACTCGTCGAGCAGCTGGTCGCGGACGAGCTGCAGGTCGCTGCCCGGGAAGGCGCCCTCCGGCCAGGCGTCCAGCCGGTAGCCGGAGTTGCGCACCCGCGGGTAGACGTCCGGCGGGGCGGGGACGCGGCTGCCGAACAGCTCGTAGCGGCGCCGGGCGGCCGGGTCCAGGCGCGGCATCAGCTCGCCGGGCGGGCAGGCCGGGTGGATGTCGGTGTCGACGATCGTGAAGCCGGTACGCCGGCGGGCCGGCGCCGCGGGCGCCTCGGGTGCGGTGGTCACGAACTCTCCCCCTGGCTCGGAACGGTGCGGGCGGGCCGCGGCGTGGTGTCGACGACGACGTGGTCGCCCGAGCCGAACCGCTCCACCGTCACGTCGAAGGTCTCGGCGACGAACGGGCCGGGCCTGCGCTCCCCGGGCGCGGGCTCCGCAGTGGACACGTCGGCGGGCTCGACACTCACCTCGTAGCTCCGGGCCGGCGGCTCCCCCGGGCCGAGGAACGACTGCCCGGTGGCCAGGTCGTACTCCCAGCCGTGCCAGGGGCACGCGATCAGGGCGTGCTCGTCGTCGCGCTCGTACCGTCCGGGTGTGCTCGACCGGACCCGCGCCTGCGTGCGGCCCTGGCACAACGGTCCGCCCAGGTGGGGGCAGTGGTTGTTGAGCGCGTAGAACCGGTCACCGACCCGGAAGACCCCGATGGAGCGCCGTCCACGGGTCACGATCCTTCGTTCGCCGGGCGGGAAGTCGTCCACCCGGGCCACCACGATCCGCATGCTCCCGACGCTATGTCGCAGGTCACCCCGGACGGAAAGAGGAAGTTCGGATGCGGATCATCCACCGCGTCTATGGACCGGGGCGCAACGAGCGCGAGGCGGTGTCCAGCATCGCGCGCAGCCAGGTGTGCGCGGCGTCGTCGGAGCGCAGCCGGTGCCACCAGAAGATCTCCACGATCGGCGGCGGGTCCCCCGGGCAGGGAAGGATCCGCAGGTCGGGACGGTCGGCGAAACCGGCGGCGAGCCGACCCTGCATGACCGCGACCCGATCGGTCCCGGCGACGAACCACGGGGTGGCCGCGTAGCTGTCGACCCGGACCGCCACCCGCGGCCGGGTGCCGAGCATCGCGAGCAGGGGCGCGAGCGGGGAGCTCGCCGGGTACTGCGGGTCGGGCTGGTTCGGGATCACCCACGGCAGACGTTCGAGGTCGGCCAGCTCGATCCGGTCCCGCACCGGGTTCTCCGCGTCGACGACGCACACCCAGCGGTCCCGGAACAGCTCCTGGCCGCACAGCTCGTCGACCTTGAACTCGGCCTTCGGCGCGGAGATGATCCCGTCCAGCGTGCGCAGCGTCTCCGGCAGGTCGCCGGGCAGCCTGCCCTTCACGACCGGGACGTGCAGCCGTACCCCGGGTGCGGCCTCGTGCACCACGCGCGACAGCGACTCGCCCATCGCCGCCAGGACGTAGTCGGTGGTCATCACCGTGAACTCGTGCTCGGAGATCTCCGGCCGGAACGGCTCCTCCGGCGCGAACAACCGCTCCAGACCGAGGCAGAGCGGCTCGACCTGGAGGGCGAGCCGGCGCCCCAGCGGGGACAGAACGTAGCGGCCGCGGGTGCGTTCGAGCAGGTCGTCGTCGAAGTGCCTGCGCAGCCGGGCGAGCGCGGCGCTCGCCGCGGGCTGGGTCACCCCGACCCGCTCGGCCGCCCGGGTGACGTTCTGCTCGCGCAACAGCTCGCGCAGGATCACCAGCAGGTTCAGGTCGACGTTGGCCAGCGCGGCCGTCGCGGAACGGGGCACCTCAGGTCTCCTGCTCGTCCAGGCCCGCGACCGGGAGCACGGTCCGGACCGTCCAACCGCCGTCCGGGCGCGGGCCCGCCGAGCAGGCGCCGCCCCACCGTTCGGCCCGCTCACGCATCGACACCAGCCCCAGGCCGCCGGGCACCCCGGCCGGCGGATCCGCGGGCCGGGTCCCGGACCCGTCGTCGGCGACCTCGACCACCAGGTCGCCGTCGCAGCGTTCGATCCGCACCCGCACCGTGTCCGCCCCGGCGTGCTTGACGGCGTTGTGCAGGGCCTCCCGGACGGTCCGGTAGAGGTCGTCGGCGACCCCTGGGCCCAGCCGCGGGTCCTCCGGGGCGACGACGTCCACCCGCAGGCCCGTCCGGGACCGCACCTCGGAGGCGTGCGTGCGGACCGCCTCCACCAGGTCACCGTCACGCGGTGCGGCCGGGTGCATCTCGCGCACCAGCAGCCGCAGGTCGTCCAGCGCGTCGGCGGACATCGCGGACAGCTCGGTCGCGGCGCCCAGCACGCGGGCCGGGTCCGGGTCGGAGCGGTCCAGGCGACCCTGCAGTGCCGAGACCTGCATGCGTATCGAGAACAGCTGCTGCACCACCGAGTCGTGCAGGTCCCGGGCCAGCCTGCGGCGCTCCGCCGTGCGGGCGTCGGATCGGGAACGGGCCACCAGCCGGGCGGTGTCCACGGCGACGGCGGCGTGCGCGGCCATCGCCTCTAGGAACGCCAGCGACGACGGGTCCGGTGCCTCGTCCGGCTCGTAGTAGGCGTTGATCACGCCGACGGTGGTGCCGCGGACGACCATCGGCATCGCGACGAACCCGTCCCAGTCCGGCCGGTCCATGATCTCGTGCAGCGGCTCCCACGCCGGGTCCGCCATGATCGCCGCCCGGCGGTGCGGGACGACGACCGCCTCGCCCCGCGTGTACGCCTCCAGGAACCGGATGTCCGCGCCGCCCTCCCGGCAGGCCCGCAGCCGCCGGACGAAGTCGGCTGCCGCGCCGAACCCGGCCATCCCGAGCACCTGCAGGTCGGCCGCCGGGTCGTCGACCGCCAGGATCTGGGCGGCCGCGATGTGCGCGGTGCCGATGATCTCGCGGGCGATGGCGTCCAGCGTGCGAGCCAGCGACCCCGCCTCGGCGACCCCCGAGGCGGCCCGGACGATCGCGGTCAGCCGCTCCTGCCGGGCCAGCAGGTCGGTGACGTCGCTGAACCACACGGCCAGGCCGCCGGTGCCGTCCGGCGCGGCCCGGTACCGTAGGTCGCGGGCCGACCCGTCGGCCCCGGTCCAGCGCACCGTCCGCGTCCCGCACGGGCCCACCGGGGCGGGGACGAACGGCGCCCGGACGCCTACGAGCTCGTCGGCCGGGCGGCCGAGCAGCCGGAGGGCGGCCGGGTTCAGCGAACGGAACCGGCCGTCGGCGTCGAGCAGGACCAGGCCGTCCGCACACACCGCGACGAGCGCGGCCGCTCCCGGCTCGTCGCGGTCGGGGACGGTCGTCACATCGGTGTGCACCGCACCATCATGCGGTCACTCGCCGCCCGGTTCGAGCGTCTCGCCGGGATAGCCGATCTCGATCCGCTCCTCGGGGACGCCCGGCGCCGAGTGCAGGACGGCTCGCATCATGTCCTTCGGGACGAGACGGTCCGCGCAGGCGTCCGGTCCGACGCTGATCAGCTCGTCGACGCGGCGGGCGCGCAGCGGCGGTGCCCCCCGGTAGCCGACCAGTGGCTCGGCGACCAGCTCGGCGACCCGCCGGCGCGGGTTCAGCGAACCGAGCGGATCCTGGTAGACCATCTGCAGCGACCGCCGGGCCCGCACCAGGTCCCGCCGCCGCAGCCCCATCAGGTCGACGTCCTGGAACTCGATCTCGCCCGACTGCGGGCGCGGCGCCTGGATCAGCGACCGGGCCGGCGTGGACTTGCCGGAACCGGTCTCGCCGACCACCCCGACGTCGTCGAGGGACTCCAGGAAGGCACGGACCCCACGGCGGACGACGGCGTGGTCGTCGTCGACGAGCTGCCCCGCTCCCCGACCGGCAGGATCGAGATCGCCCGGGCCAGGGAGCCGGCCGGAGCAGTTCCGTCCGCCGGGTGAGACTTCCTCGCCGCGCCCGTTCTCTGATAGAAGGTGAGCCTCACCTAATCCGAGGAGAACGATGAGGCCCCGTGGAACCACGCTGCTCGCGGCGCTGCTCGGTGCGGCCCTGGTCCTGACCGGCTGCGGCGCGTCCCCCGGCGGCACCGGCACCGCCCCGGCGACGCCGCCCGACGGGGCCGCGTTCCCGGTGACCGTCCGGCACGCCTTCGGCGAGACGACGGTGCCCGCACCCCCGCAGCGGGTCGTCGCGCTGGGCATGAACGACCTGGCCGTCGCCCAGGCCGTCGGCGCACCGGTCGTCGGCGCGGTCCGCAGCTCCGGCGACAGCGGTCCCGTGCTCCCCTACCTCGACCCCCTCCCGCCCGAGGTGCTGGCGATCGAGCCCGACGGGACGCTGCCGCTGGAGCAGATCGCGGCGTTCCGGCCCGACCTGGTCCTCGGGGTCTCGGCGTTCCAGATCAGCGACCGGGCGGGCTACGAGGCCCTGTCGCGGATCGCGCCGACCGTCACCTACGCCGAGGGCCTGTACACCTCCTCCATGCAGGACGACGCCCGCCAGATCGGTCGGGCGCTGGGCCGCGGGGACGCCGTCGAGACGCTGATCGCCGAGGCGGACCGCCGCATCGCCGAGACCCGTGACCGGCTGCCCGGGCTCGCGGGGAGGACCTACCTCTACGGGCAGGCGCGCGGGGAGATCCTGCCGATGGTGGTCGGCGAGCAGAACCAGTCCACGGTGTTCCTGCGGTCGCTGGGTCTGGAGGTGCCGGCGTCGTTCCGGGAGGCGCCGGCGAGCGACGCGCTGGCCCCGGGCACGGTGGGGGTGTCCTACGAGGAGGTCGGCAGGCTGTCGGAGGCCGACCTGCTCCTGATGACCTTCGCGGGGGCGGGCGACCGCGCGAGGTTCGAGGGCGACGAGCTGGTGCGCCGGGTGCGCGCGGTGCGGCAGGGCACCTACACACCGGTGACGCTGGACCAGGCCATCGCCCTGCAGGCGCCGAACGTGGTGTCTGTGGGCTGGCTGCTCGACGGGCTGCAGCCCGCGCTGGAGAAGGTCGCGACGAGCTGACGAGCCCGGCTACCCGCCGGTAGGCTCGGGGTCGTGAACCCACCCGACATCGCCCTCAAGGCCATGAACGCGGGCCACCGTCTGCTGATCCGGCTGACCGGTGGGAAGGTCGGCCACTCGGCGATGGGGATGCCCGTGGTCGAGCTGACCACCCGCGGCCGGCGCTCCGGCGAGCCGCGCACGGTGCTGCTCACGGCACCGGTCCACGGTGACGGGAGCTACGTCGTCGTCGCCTCCCGGGGCGGCGACGACCGCCACCCCGCCTGGTTCCTCAACCTGCGTGCGGACCCGGACGTCGAGGTCGCCGTGCAGGGCGGGCCACGCGTGCCCATGCGCGCCCGGATCGCCGACCCGGCCGACCGCGCGACGCTCTGGCCGCAGATCGCCGGGAAGTACCGCAACTACGCCGGCTACCAGCGCAGCACCACCCGGGAGATCCCGCTGGTCCACCTGGAGCCGCGCGGCTGACCGGCCACGCATCATCAGAGCAGATGATTCCGGAGATCCGGATCATCTTCGTGGGGTCGGGGTATGTCCGGTCCTGCCGTGCCTGCGGAGGCGGTCTCCCCGCAGGCGTCGTCACTGCAGCTCTCGGTCCTCGGTGGTGTGCGGGCGAGCCGTGACGGCGACGACCTGGCGCTCGGCGGGCCGCGCCCGCGGGCACTGCTCGCCGCGCTCGTCGTCGCGGCCGGGCGTCCGGCCACCGAGGACCTGCTCATCGACGCCGTCTGGGACTCCGAACCCGCCCCGGCCGCGAAGCAGGCGCTGCACACCTACGTCGCCCGGCTGCGCGGTGTCCTGGAGCCCGGCCGCTCGGCCCGCGGGGCCGCGACGGTGCTG
>NZ_WWFY01001114.1:0-9288 GCF_009864975.1 Pseudonocardia sp. SID8383 | reverse complement strand
GCCCGTCGTGGTGCGCAACGGGGTGGTGCGGCTGGAGCGCAACTGGCGCTTCGACGGCACGATCGCGGACTTCGCGGCGGCCGTGCAGGGCGACGATCCCGACGCCGCCGTCGCGCTGCTGCGCCGCGGCGCGGCCGACCTGTCCTTCGTCGACGGCGACGCGGCCGAGCTCGAGCCGCGCCGGCTGGACACGTTCCGCCAGGACGTGACCCGGGCCGCGGTGGACGTGATCGGGGCCGCCGAGGCCGGGGACGCCGAGCAGGCGTTGCGGGTGCTCGACGACCATCGCGTCCTCTGCGCGCACCGCCGCGGCCCGCACGGGGTGACCCGGTGGACCGCGGAGATCGAGCGATGGATCGAGACCGAGCGCCCCGGCTTCGCCGCCGAGGCCCCCTGGTACCCGGGCCGCCCGCTGCTGGTCACCACGAACGACTACGACCTGGGCCTGTTCAACGGTGACACCGGCGTCGTGGTCCGGACCGCGTCGGGGCGCCGCGCGGTGTTCGCCAGGGACAACGCTCCTGTCGCATTCGAACCGGCACGCCTCGGCGGCGTCGGCACCGTCCACGCGATGACGGTGCACCGCAGCCAGGGCAGCCAGTTCAAGCGGATCACCGTGGTGCTGCCGCCCGCGGACTCGCCCCTGATGACCCGCGAGCTGCTCTACACCGCCGTCACCCGGGCCAAGGAGTCCGTGCGGATCATCGGCACCGAGGAGGCGGTACGCGCCGCGATCGGCCGCCCGGCCGGCCGCGCGAGCGGCCTGCAGCAGCGGCTCGGGACCTGATGTCCCGAGCCGGCGTGGGCACCGTCACGCGGCGGGCGGGGCCTGCTGCTTCTGCCTGCGGCTCGCCTGGACCGACACGAACACGACCAGCGCCAGGCTGATCCACAACGCGTACTTGTCGACGGCGAGCACCACGTCGACGGCGTCCTGCCCGAGGCCGAACCCGAGCCCGGCGACGAGCCCGGTGATCAGCGCGGCGCCGATCGCGTCGAAGAGCAGGAACGTCGCGAGCCGCATCCTCCCCAGTCCGGCGACCGCGAACACCGCGGCGGCCGGGATGCCGGGCAGCGCGGCCGCGACGACGGCGATCGGCATCGCCCACCGCGGCCAGCTGCGGATCCGGCCGACGAACCGCTTCGCGAGGTCACCGGGCGCCCACAGCGCGACGATCTTCTCGCCCCACCGGCGCCCGGCCAGCCAGAACAGCCAGTCGAACTTGATCATTCCGAACACCCCGGCGGTGATGACGACCCACAGGTCCGCCTCGCCGATCCGGGCGAACGCCGCGCCCGCGCCGACCGCGGAGAGGCTGCCGGTGACCGCGGCGAGCCACACCGGGTGCGACGCCAGCAGGAACGGCCGCAGCGGCATCGTCACCAGCATGAACACGAGCAGGCCGAGCGTGGAGAAGACGAGCACCTTGTCGCCGCGCGACATCGGGTGGTCCCACGGCATCGCGTCGCGCCAGGCCTGCTTGCCCGCCTCGATCTCCTCCGGGCTGTAGTCGCGCCGCCACCACCGGGTCCGTGCGGGAGCCGCTCCGGGGTCGGCCGGGGCGGATCCGTCCCCGTGGTCCGCGGCGGACCCGCCGTCCCCCGTCGGTGCGGCCCGCCGGGTGTGGTCGCTCGTCATCGTCGTCCCCCTCGTCCGATGGCGTTCCATCGGAACACGACCCTAGGCGGGCCGGGGTACGGCCAGATCCGCAGCGAGGACGAGATGCCCACCGTCCCCGTCCTCGTCCGGGCGGAGGAGGACACCGCTCGGCGGCGGGCCGCGGCGCGGCTACGCTCGCGCCCGTGCCGCCGTCCGTCACACCGGCCGACGGGCCGTCGCTCGACGCCCCCGTCACCCTGCGCCCGTTGGTGCGGGCCGACCTGGCCCTCCTGCGGCGCTGGCTGGCCGCGCCGCACGTGCACCGGTGGTGGTTCCACGAGACCACCGACGAGGCGCTCGAACGCGACTTCGGGGCGGGGCTGCGCGGGGAGGAACCGGGCGAGGACCTCGTCGCCGAGCTCGGTGGTGTCCCGGTCGGGCTCGTCCAGCGCGCCCGCTGGCACGACTACCCCGAGGAGGTCGCCGCGATCGCGCCGATCCTGACGATCCCGGACGGTGCGCTGACCGTCGACTACCTCATCGGGCCGGTGGAGCTGACCGGGCGCGGGCTGGGCCCGCGGATCATCGCCGCCGCCGTCGCCGAGGGCTGGGAGCGTTACCCGGAGGCGACGGCGGTGGTCGTCCCGGTCGCGGCGGGCAACCGCGCGTCGTGCCGGGCGCTGGAGAAGGCCGGTTTCCGCCGGGTCGCGACCGGCGAGCTGCCCCCGGACAACCCGGCCGACCCTCCGCTGGCCCACGTGCACCGGCTCGACCGGCCAGCCCGTCTGGGATGATCCCCGCGTGCCTCCCGTGACCAGCGCCGGACTCCTGCTGCACCGGGCCGGGCCGGGCGGCCCTGAGGTGCTGCTCGGCCACATGGGTGGGCCGTTCTGGGCCCGCAAGGACGACCATGCCTGGTCGATGCCCAAGGGCGAGCACGGCCCCGATGAGAACCCGCTCGACGCCGCCCGCCGCGAGTTCACCGAGGAGATCGGCGCCCCGCCGCCCGACGGCGAGCCGGTCGGGCTCGGCACGGTCCGCCAGTCCCGCAAGACCGTCACCGCCTTCGCGCTGGACGGGTCCGGCTTCACCGGCGCCGACGCCGTCGCCGACCGTCCCGACGACGGCAGCTGGGTCGAGCTGGAGTGGCCGCCCCGCTCCGGGCGCACCCTCCGCTTCCCCGAGCTGGACCGCGCGGCGTGGTTCGACCTCACCACCGCCCGGGAGAAGATCGTGAAGGGGCAGGTGCCGCTGCTGGACAGGTTGGCCGAGCTGCTCGGCGGGTAGTCGACCGCCATGGCGAGCAGCATCAAGGACGACGAGATGTACGAGCGCCTCCGCGAGGAGGGCAACTCCAAGGAGAAGTCCGCGCGGATCGCGAACGCCGCGGCCGCCGAGGGACGCGACACCGTCGGCAAGCGGGGCGGCGAGCACGGAGACTACGAGAACCAGACCAAGGACGAGCTCTACGCCCAGGCGCAGAAGGTCGGCATCGAGGGCCGCTCGGACATGACCAAGGACGAGCTGATCGAGGCCCTGCGGAAGCACTGACCGGCGGCCTGGCAGGGTCGCGGGCATGAGCCGCCGCCACGACCACGACGCCGGGGGCGACCCCGGGACCCTCGCCCGCAAGGCCGAGCTGCGCGACGAGGTGTGGACCGCGCTGACCGAGCAGAAGGCCGCGCGGTTCCCCGGGGCGCGCAACCGGATCTCGAACTTCGTCGGGGCCGAGGCCGCGGCGCGCCGGCTGCGCGAGCTCGACGTGTGGCGGGCCGGCCGCACCGTGAAGTCCAACCCGGACTCCGCGCAGCTCCCGGTGCGCCGGTACGCGCTGGAGGACGGTAAGACCGTCTACATGGCCGTCCCGAAGCTGGCCGAGGCCGACCCGTTCTTCCTGCTCGACCCGGACGATCTCGCCGACCCGCCGCGCCTGGCGGTGTCGATCAAGAACGCCACCCGGTCGGCGCGCCGGGTCGCCGTCGCGGACCTGGAGCCGGTCGACCTCGTCGTCACCGGCTGCGTCGCGGTCGGCGCCGACGGGGCGCGGCTGGGCAAGGGCGGCGGGTTCGCCGACCTGGAGTTCGCACTGGCCCGCGAGGCCGGACTGATCTCCGACGACACGCTGGTCGTCACCACGGTCCACGAGCTGCAGCTACGCGACGCCGGGGTGATCCCGTGGGCCTCGCACGACGCCCCGGTGGACCTGGTCGTCACCCCGGACCGAGTGGTCGACTGCCGCGAGCACCGGCGGTCCCGCCCGGACGGCGGCATCGTCTGGGACTCGCTCACCGAGGACAAGATCGCGGCCATCCCGCTGCTGGGACGGCTGCGCGAGGAGGCACGCACATGAGGATCGCCTGCGAGCGCGGGGACATCACCGAGGCCCGGGTCGATGCCGTCGTCAACGCCGCCAACTCCGGTCTGCGTGGTGGGGGAGGCGTCGACGGCGCCATCCACCGGCGCGGCGGGCCCGCGATCCTCGCCGAGTGCGAGCGGCTGCGCGCCGGCGACCTGCCCGACGGGCTCCCCACCGGCCACGCCGTCGCGACGACCGCCGGCGACCTGCCCGCCCGCTGGGTGATCCACACCGTCGGGCCGGTGTACGCGAAGCGGGAGGACCGCTCGGCGCTGCTGGCGAGCGCCTACCGCGAGTCGCTGCGGGTCGCCGACTCCCTCGGCGCCCGGACCGTCGCGTTCCCCGCCGTCTCGGCCGGGATCTACGGGTGGCCGCTCGACGACGCCGCCCGGATCGCGGTCGCCACCGTCCGGGAGGTCGCCGCGACGGGCACCGCGGTGGCCGAGGTCCGGTTCGTCCTGTTCAGCGACGACGTCCTCGCCGCGTTCGAGACCGCCCTAGGCTGACCCCATGATCACCGTGAACGGCCACACCCCGCAGGTCCACGAGCAGGCCTGGGTGGCGCCAGGCGCCGTGCTCGCCGGCGAGGTGAGCGTCGGTCCGGAGACCGGGATCTGGTACACGTGCGTGGTCCGGGCCGACCTCGCACCGATCACCCTCGGCGCCCGCACGAACGTCCAGGACGGCTCCGTCCTGCACGCCGACCCCGGCTTCCCGGCGACGATCGGCGACGGCGTCACCATCGGCCACCGCGCGGTCGTGCACGGCTGCACCGTGGAGGACGACGTGTTGATCGGCATGGGCGCGGTACTCATGAACGGGGTGCACGTCGGCGCCGGGTCGCTGATCGCCGCGGGTGCGGTGCTCACCCAGGGCACGGTGGTGCCGCCCGGGTCGCTGGTCGCCGGGGTCCCGGGGAAGGTGCGTCGCGAGCTCGGCGAGGCCGAACGGAACTCGATCCCGCTGTCGGCCGCCGCCTACGTCCACCTGCTGGGCCTGTACCGCGACGCGAACGCCTGACCCACCGGTCGCCGGTGCCCCGGCCCCACACGATCCGGTCCCCCGGTCACCGGCCCGCCGGGCCACTCGCGGCCCCGCACACCGGTCCGCTCGCCGGGCCGGAGAACGCGCGCCCGATCGAGCGCGCGTTCTCCGGTTCGGCGCACATGAACGGGACGCGGGACCGGCGCCTGGACCGGCCGCGGGAGCGACGCGTGAACGGAGCGACGCGTCGACCGGGGCGACGGATGCGGGATGACCGGAGGACTGCGGCGTCAGCGCCCGGTCAGCCGGGCGGCGAGCGTAGCGACGCCGTCCCCCGTCAGCCGGTCCAGCACGGCCGGGCGTCCGCAGGCGGCCAGCAGGACGTCGACGCCGTGTCCCCGGACCTCCGCGCCCTCGCCCCGCGCGAACCCGGCGTCGTCGGCGACGAACCGCAGGCCCGCCGGCCGGCACCGGGTGGTGAACCCGAGCGGGACCGTCCCGACCACGAAGTCGAGCGCGATGCGCACGTCGACGGGGTCGGGGTCGAACGGCAGCCCGAGCGGGACGGTGACGTCGGCGGTGTGCACGATCGCGTCGGTCATCGGGCCCCGCGCACCGATGCCGGGCGGGGCGAAGGAGCTGTCGGCACGGTCGCGCAGGACCGCGACCAGCTCCTCGACCGGGCGGGCGGCGTCCCGCCGCGCGGCCCGGTCGACCGCCCGGTCCACGTTCCCGCGCGCCCGCAGCACCTGGACCAGGAACGACGGCACCGTCGTGGTCAGCGCGGACACCAGGTGCCCGGCGACGGTCCGCACGTCCCACCCGGCGCACAGGCTCGGCGCCGCGAGCTGCGCGGCGTCGAGTGAGGAGACGAGGTCGGCGAACTCGCGACGGTACCGGGCGGACACCGCGACGACGGCGGCGTCGGGCAGGTCGGAGGTGGTCACGGCGGTGAGCCTAGGCAGGTCCGACCCGGCCGTGGAAGGCGCGGATGTGCGCCTCGATCCGGTCCGCGGCCAGCGTCTCGTCGCCGTCGGCGAGCGCCGCGTGGATCTCCCGATGCTCGGCCCGCAGCCGCTCGCGCAGCGCGGGCCAGTCCCCCTGGGTCTGCATCGCGTCGAGCAGCATCCCGCGCACCGACTCCCGGATCGCCCGGGTCAGCTCCCCCACCAGGCGGTTCCCGGCCGCCGCGGCGATCGCGACGTGGAAGGCGATGTCGGCGTCGCTGAAGGCGGCCGGGTCGAGGTCGTCGTCCATGACCTCCAGCGCGGCCGTCCACTCCAGCAGGTCCGACGCCGAGCGCCGGCGCGCGGCCAGCCCGGCGGAGAACCGCTCGAACATGACCCGGGCCTCGGTGACGTCGTCCACCGGGAACGAGTCGACCGCCAGGTGCAGGGCCAGCACCCGGCCGAGTGCCCGCGCCGGGGCCGGCACGACGACCGTCCCGGAGTCCGCGCCGGTGCCCACCTGCGAGCGGATCACGCCCTGGGCCTGCAGCACCCGCAGTGCCTCGCGGACCGCCTGGCGGGACGCGCCCAGCGTCGCGGCGAGCTCGCGCTCCGGCGGCAGCCGGTCCCCCGGGCGCCACTCGCCACTCGTCAGGCGCTCCTCGACGTGGGCGAGCACCATCTCGTGGGCGGCGGGAACACGCACGTCGTCCTCCTGCTTGTGTGTGGTCCGACCATACCGCTACCTTGGTCGGACCACACCCTCCGTCCCACCACTTCACCGGAGGCGCCATGCCGATCCCCCGGCCCCGCGTCGGCCTCATGGTCACGTGTCTCAACGACGCCCTGTTCCCGGACACCGGCAGGGCCGTCGTGTCCCTGCTGCGCCGGCTCGGCGTCGACGTCGAGTTCCCCGCCGCGCAGACCTGCTGCGGGCAGCCGATGGTCAACACCGGCTACCTCGACGAGGCCGTCCCGCTCGTCCGCAACCACCTCGACGCCTTCGCCGGGTACGACGCGATCCTCGCGCCGTCCGGGTCGTGCGCGGGCTCGGTGCGCCACCAGCACGGCCTGGTCGCGCGCCGCTCCGGAGACCCGGGCCTGGTCCGCGGCGTCGAGTCCGCACCGCCGGTGTACGAGCTGAGCGAGTACCTGGTCGACGTCCTCGGCGTCGTCGACGTCGGGGCCTACTTCCCGCACCGCGTCACCTACCACCCGACCTGCCACTCGCTGCGGATGCTGGGGGTCGGCGACCGGCCGACCCGGCTGCTGCGCGCGGTCCGCGGGCTGACCCTGCTCGACCTGCCGGGCTCGGGCGAGTGCTGCGGGTTCGGCGGGACGTTCGCGGTGAAGAATTCCGAGACCTCGATCGCGATGGGCAACGACAAGGCCCGCCACGTCCGTTCGACCGGCGCGGAGGTGCTCGTCGCCGGGGACAACTCGTGCCTGATGCACGTGGGCGGGCTGCTGTCGCGGCAGCGGTCGGGGATGCGGGTCATGCACCTGGCCGAGGTGCTGGCGCAGACCGAGCCCGTGGTCGAGCGGCGCACCGAGCGGGCCGCGGACCCGACGAGCGTCGGCAGCGCGGTCCCGGACGCGACGACGGAGGCGGTCCGATGAGCGGCACGTTCCTCGGCACACCGGCGTTCCCGGCGGCGGCGCGCGCCGCACTGGAGGACTCCCAGCTGCGCCGCAACCTGGCCCACGCCACGTCCACCATCCGCACCAAGCGCGGCAACGTCGTCGGCGAGGTCGACGACTGGGAGCAGCTGCGCCTGGCCGGTGAGGCCATCAAGAACCGGGTGCTGCGGCACCTGCCCGACTACCTGGAGCAGCTGGAACGGTCGCTGACGGCGGCCGGCACCACCGTGCACTGGGCGCGCGACGCGGCCGAGGCGAACGCGGTCGTCGTCGACATCGCGCGGCGGCACGGCACCGACGAGGTCGTCAAGGTCAAGTCGATGGCCACCCAGGAGATCGACCTGAACTCAGCGCTGGAGGCCGCGGGCATCCACGCCTGGGAGACCGACCTCGCCGAGCTGATCGTGCAGCTCGGGGACGACCTGCCCAGCCACATCCTGGTCCCGGCGATCCACCGCAACCGCGCGGAGATCCGGGAGATCTTCCTGCGCGAGATGGGCCGCGCCGGGCGCGCCGCCCCGGCGGACCTGACCGACGAACCGGCGCGCCTGGCCGCCGCGGCCCGGGAGCACCTGCGGGAGAAGTTCCTGCGGGCGAAGGTGGCGGTCTCGGGGGCGAACTTCGCCGTCGCCGAGACCGGGACGCTCACCGTCGTCGAGTCCGAGGGCAACGGCCGGATGTGCCTGACCCTGCCCGAGGTGCTGGTGTCGGTGGTCGGGATCGAGAAGGTCCTGCCGACCTTCCAGGACCTGGACGTGATGCTGCAGCTGCTCCCCCGGTCCTCGACCGGGGAGCGGATGAACCCCTACACCTCCACCTGGACCGGGGTCACCCCCGGCGACGGGCCGCAGGAGGTGCACGTGGTTCTGCTGGACAACGGCCGCACCGACGTGCTCGCCGACCCGACCGGGCGGCAGGCGCTGCGCTGCATCCGCTGCTCGGCCTGTCTGAACGTGTGCCCGGTCTACGAGCGCACCGGCGGGCACGCCTACGGCTCGGTCTACCCGGGCCCGATCGGCGCGATCCTCACCCCGCAGCTGCGGGGGGTGGGCACCGACCCGCAGACCGACTCGCTGCCGTTCGCGTCCAGCCTGTGCGGGGCGTGTTTCGAGGTCTGCCCGGTCCGCATCGACATCCCCGAGGTGCTGGTGCACCTGCGCGCCGAGGTGGTCGACGCCCACCGGAAGGCGAGCCGCGTGCCGTCGGTGCAGGACGTC
Organism: Pseudonocardia sp. SID8383; assembly: GCF_009864975.1. Lineage (NCBI taxonomy): Bacteria > Bacillati > Actinomycetota > Actinomycetes > Pseudonocardiales > Pseudonocardiaceae > Pseudonocardia > Pseudonocardia sp. SID8383. The sequence continues at coordinate 543 of NZ_WWFY01001114.1, read as the reverse complement.
GCGATGAAGGCGGCGTCGTGGACGCTGTCCTCGGCCGCGCGCACCGGCGCGGCCGAACGCGTCGCCGGGATCGGCGGGAAGCTGGCCGGACGGCTGGGCCGCACCGCGCCCGGTGGGCGCAGCATCCTCGGTGCGGTCCCCGGCCCGGCGAGCGCCTGGTCCGACTCGCGCGACGTGCCGGTACCGGCGGCCGAGTCCTTCCGGGAGTGGTGGACCAGGACCGACGGCGGGCGGAGCCGGAGCGACAACACCGACGGCGGGCGGAGCCGGAGCGACGACACCGACGGCGGGCGCAGGAACGGGGACGGGGCATGAGCGCGCGCGAGGCGATCCTGGCGAAGGCCCGGCGGGCCCTGACCGACGTGCCCGACGTCGAGCCGGTGCTCGACGTCGAGGTGGTCCGGCCGGTCCCCGACCGGTCGCTGCCGCACGCGCAGGTCGTCGACCTGTTCGACGAGCGGGTCGCGGACTACCGCGCCGTCGTCGAGCGGGCGGACCCGGGCACCGCGGCGGCGCGGGTCGCCGGTGCCCTGGCCGGCCGGT
>NZ_WWFY01001113.1:0-9498 GCF_009864975.1 Pseudonocardia sp. SID8383 | reverse complement strand
TGGCGCAGCGGGGCGGGGCGCAGCACCGGGATCAGCTCGCGCAGCGCGGTCGGCAGCGGGGACGGCAGCGAGTCCATCCCGGACACCCCGAGCACGACCGCTCCGACCCGCGGCAGCGCCGCCCACACCCGCGGGTCCCCGGTGATCGCCGACCAGGCGTGCCGGGCGGTCCACCCGGCACGCGCGACGATCTCGGCGCGGCCCCCGAGCCGGGCGGCGGCGATGTTGGGCCACAGCCTGGGCTCGTCGGCCGGGCAGGGCCGCTCGGGTCCGTGGAAGGCCAGCGAGTCCCCGACGACCAGCAGGTCAGGCACCGATGTTGTACCCCGACAGGCGCCAGCGGGGATGGTCGTCACGACGGGCGACGACGGCCCAGCGGGTGTTGCCCAGCCCGCCGATCACCGGCCAGGACGACTGCGGCAGGTCGAGCAGCCCGCACACCATCCCGGCGATCATCCCGCCGTGCGCGACGAGCAGCACGGAGCGCTCCTCCGGGTCGGCGGCGTACTCGAGGTCCAGCTCCTCGACGACCGGCAGCGACCGGACGACGACGTCGACCCGGGACTCCCCACCGGGCGGGGTGAACCGCGGGTCGGACCGCCACTCGGCGATCGCGCCCGGGTCGTCGGCACCGATCTCGGCGATGGTGCGCCCCTGCCAGTCCCCGAGGTGGGTCTCCCGCAGCCGCTTGTCCACCGACAGCGGCAGCCCGACGGCCCCGGCCACGGCGGTCGCGGTGTCGTGGGCACGGGTCAGGTCCGAGGTGATGATCCGGTCGAACCGCTCCTGCGCGAGCCGCGGCGCGACGGCCGCGGCCTGCGCGCGCCCGGCGTCGGTCAGCCGGGTGTCCAGGTGCCCCTGCATCCGGCCGACGGAGTTGTACTCGGTCTGCCCGTGCCGCAGCAGGGTGACCCGGCGCAGCGTCATGCAGTGCCGTCCGGGGCGCCCTGGGGGTCGGGCACCTCGATCGCCGGGCAGTCCTTCCAGAGCCGGTCCAGGCCGTAGAAGCCGCGCTGCTCGGTGTGCATGACGTGCACGACGATGTCGTTGAAGTCCAGCAGGACCCAGCCGTTGTCCTTGTCGCCCTCGCGCCGGGTCGGCTTGCTGCCGCGCTCGCGCAGCTTCTCCTCGACCTCGTCGACGATGGCCTGGACCTGACGCTCGTTGGCCGCCGACGCCAGCACGAAGCAGTCGGTCAGCGCGAGCTGGTCGGACACGTCGAGCGCGACGATGTCGACGGCCTTCTTGTCGGCCGCGGCGGCCGCGGCCACCTTCGCCAGCTCGACCGCCTCCGGTGATGCCGTCACCACACTCTTCCCTTCACGACCACGATTGACCTCGACAGTGTGTCAGCCGGGCACCGGGGGCTTGGGCGGCGGGCACCGGGCGGGATAGGTTTCCGCCTCACGGTGGAACGTCGAAGGAGACTCCCCATGCCCCTGGCGCCCGATCTCGAGGGCACGCAGTGCGAACCGGTCAGCTTCGCGTGGGCACGGGACGACGTGCTCCTCTACGCGGTCGCCGTCGGCGCGGGGGGTGAGGACCCCACCGCCGAGCTGTCGCTGACCACGGAGAACACCGGGGGCGTGCGGACGGCGGTGCTGCCGTCGTTCGCAGAGATCGTCACAGCGGGCGCGAAGGTCGACCTCGGTGACGTGGACGCCTCGCGCGTCGTGCACGCCGAGCAGGCGTTCCGGGTGGTCGGCCCGCTGCCGGTGGAGGGGCGGGTCCGGGTGACCGCGACGGTCACCGAGGTGCTCGACAAGGGGTCCGGGGCGCTGGTGCGCACCGAGGCCGAGGCCGTCGACGCCGGCACCGGCGAGCCGGTGCTGACCAGCACGAAGACGTTGTTCCTCGGCGGCGAGGGCGGCTTCGGCGGCACCCGCGGTGACAGCGCGCCGAGCCCCGTCCCCGACCGCGCACCCGACCACGAGGTGGCCTACCGGACCACGCCCGGCCAGGCCCTGCTGTACCGGCTGACCGGGGACCGCAACCCGCTGCACAGCGACCCGCAGTTCGCCGCGAAGGGCGGTTTCGACCGGCCGATCCTGCACGGCATGTGCACGTACGGGTTCACCACGCGTGCGCTGGTCGCGACCGTCTGCGACGGCGACGCCCGTCGCCTCGTCGCGATGGACGCCCGGTTCACCCGGCCGGTCGTACCCGGGCAGTCCCTGACCGTCTCCGTGTGGGACACCGGCGACGGCACGGTCGCGTTCCGGACCGCCGTCGACGGCGAGGTGGTGCTGGACCGCGGCACCGCGGAGGTCACGGCGGCGGCCCCGTCCGCCTGAGCGATCAGGACGCCGCCGCGGTGACCCGCGGCGGCGCCGGGTCCCCCGGGTAGTCCTGACCTCCCCGATAGGCGAGGGCGCACAGCGCGTCGAGTGCCGCGAGCTGCGGGTAGGTCCGGTCCGGGTCGCCCCGGTGCGGCCACCGGTGGTCCAGGTGGCGGAAGGTCACGGCGCGGTGCCGCGTGGTGGCCAGGAAGCGCGGGTTGTCCCGCACGAAGCGGGCGTAGGCGTGCCGGAGCGCGGGGTGGCGGCCCAGCTCGGTGCGGACGAACCGGTCGACGTCGGCGCCGATCTCGTGGACGTACTCCCCGCAGGGGGCGACGACGAACGGCACCACCCACGCCTCGTGCACGCAGAGCAGGTCGCGCACGGCGCGCTGGCGGTGCCCGGCGTTCTCGCTGCGCGACATCCACGCGGCGACGACGGCGCGGCGGCGCGTGCCCATCCGGGCGAGCACGGCCGACGACGGCCAGGGGAACGACGTCCGGAACGGGATGTGGACCGGGTCGCCGTCGACGTGCACGTCGTGGTCGGCGACGCCGCCGCCGGAGTCCTGCACGAGCTGCGCCGACACCGCGCCCCACGGGGCGAGGGTGTGCATCGCGGCGTGGGCGTCCCGGCGGACGGGCTGCGGCACCGCGCGGAGCAGCAGACCGGCCACCGTCGGGGTGGGGACCTCGATCACGAGGATCACCGTAGCCCGATCGGCGCAGCACAGCGTGACCAATGGTCGACTATTGCACTGCGTCGTCACCCGTTCGGCGCTGCGTGATCGGCAGCCGGTAGAGCGCGGCGACCGGTTCGCGACCGTCCGGGAAGCGCCATCCGGCGGGCGCGGCCCCGGTGCGGACCCAGCCGGCCGCCCGGTAGAGGCGCTCGGCCGGGACGGACTCGACGACGTCGAGCACCCCGTCGCGGCCACAGGCCGCGAGCGCGGTGGCGACGCCCGCCAGCAGGGCGCGGGCGTGCCCGGCACGACGGACCGCCGGGTCGACGAACACCCGGGTCAGCCGCAGCGCACCGGAGTCGCCCGCGGCGTCGACATCGTCGGTGAGGAGCGCGGCGTGCCCGGTGACCCGCTCCCCCACCGTGACGACCAGTGCGGTGACCAGTCCCGGCGGGGAGAGGAACGCCGCCGGGTCGGCCGGCCAGGTCGACGGGTAACGGTCGGCGGCGTGCACGGCACGCAGTACCGCGACGCAGCCCGGCAGGTCGTCGTCGGTGCGGGGGCGTACGACCACGTCCGGACGCCGGGTCAGCGCGGACGCAGGACGTAGCCGGTGTAGCCGTACTCGGCGCCGAACCGTTCCCGCACGGCGATCTCGTCGCCCACCTCGTCCAGCGCCGCCGGGTCGACGCCGTCCTCACGCAGGGTCGCGATCCGGCAGGCCAGCGGCCGGTAGTAGGCGTCCCAGTCGGAGTCGGGGAGCAGGTAGACCGCCTGCACCGTGTACCCGGCGCGCTCCGCGGCGGCGACGTTCTCCGCGGTCGTCCGCATCCCCGGGTAGCTCCTGTCCCAGAACTCCCGCGCGCCGGGCGACGGCTCGGTGGTCGTCCACTCGGCCTCGGTGAGGACCAGCACACCGCCCGGGGCGAGCAGGCGCCGCCAGCCGGCCAGCGCGGCGTCGAACCCCATGATGTAGGCCGCTCCCTCGGACCAGACGAGGTCGGCCTCGCCGTCGGGCAGCGGGAGGTCGTCCATCGCCGCGACGAGCGGACGCACCCGCTCCCCCAGCCCGGACGTCGCGGCCCGGGTCCGCAGCCGCCGGAGGAAGGGCTCGTGCAGATCGACGGCGACGACCTCACCACCGGTCGCCGCGGCCAGCGGGAGCGTCGAGGGGCCCGTCCCGCAGCCGATGTCGACGATCCGCGGCCGCTCGGGCAGGTCACCGGCCAGCCGCAGCAGCAGCGCCGTCGTCTCCTCCGATCCCGGCGCCTCACGGGGCAGGTCGTCGTGGGCGGCCAGGAAGACCTGCTCCAGCGGTGTGCTCACGCCCGCGCATGATGCCCGCACCGGGCCGTCACCGCACCACCGGAACGTGTGCATGATGGAGTGGTGCACGTCGACATGCTCCTGATGGCGATCCCCCCGCTCGCGATCTACTTCCTGTGCGCGGGTGTGGTCGGGGTGGAGAGCATCGGGGTCCCGCTCCCCGGCGAGATCGTGCTGGTCGGCGCGGCGCTGCTGGCCGCGCGCCCGGGGTCCCACATCGACCCGGTCGCCGTCGCGGCGTCGGCGACGGCGGGCGCGATCGTCGGTGACTCGATCGGCTACTCGGTCGGGCGCCGCTACGGCACCGGCCTGCTCGACCGGCTCGGCCGTCGCTTCCCGAAGCACCTCGGCCCGGCCCACCTCACCGTCGCCCGCCGCATCTTCGACCGGCACGGGGTGTGGGCGGTGCTGTTCGGCCGCTTCGTGGCGATCCTGCGGATCCTGGCCGGGCCGCTGGCCGGGACGATGAAGATGCGCTATCCCGCGTTCCTCGCGGCGAACGCCACCGGTGCGGTGCTGTGGGCGGGCGGCACGGTCGCCCTGATCTACCTGCTCGGCATCGTCGCCGAGACCTGGCTGAAGCGGTTCTCCTGGATCGGGCTGCTCGTCGCCGTCGTGGGCGGGCTGTTGGTGTCGCGGTACGTGCGGCACCGCGTCGAGCGGGCCGCCGCCCGGGAGGAGACGGCGACCTGAGCGCCGATCAGCGCGGCGCGTGAGCGGTGTAGACGATCCCGCCGCCCAACGAGCGGGCGTCGAGGAGCCGTAGCCCCTCGGCGTTCCAGCCGTCGGGGAACAGCCGCCGGCCGGCACCCTGGACCACGGGGTGGTGGAAGAGCCGGAACTCGTCGACGAGCCCGGCGGCGATGAGCGTGTGGCAGAGCGTGATGCTGCCGGTCAGCACGATGTCGGTGCCCGGCTGCTCCTTGAGCGCCGCCACCTCGGCCACCGGGTCCCCGGACAGGATCGTGGAGTTCTGCCACTCCGGGTCGGTCAGCGTGGAGGACACCACGTACTTGTCGACCTGGTTCAGGTAGTCGGTGATGCCGGTGGCGTCGTCGGTCTGCGCGGGCCAGAAGCCGCGGAAGTCGCAGAACGTGCGACGGCCGAGCAGGGTCGCGTCGGACGCGGCGTCCTGGCGGTGCAGCTCGGCCAGCATGTCGCCGCCGTCGTCTCCTCCGGACCCGGCGCTCGGGTCAAACCAGTCGCCGAGGAACTCGACGGCGCCGTCGAGGGTGATGTTCTGGGTGATCGCGAGGGTGCGCACGGGAGGTGCCTCCACGGTCGTCGGTGCGTCGTACACCGGGGTCGACCGCGGAGGCGTCCCGGACTCATCGCTCCGCTCAGCCGTCGACGACGGTGATCGCCGACGCCGGGCAGCCGCGCGCCGCGTTGCGCACGGCCTGCTCCTGGCCGTCCGGCGGGGTGTCGGTGAGCAGCTCGACGACGGCGTCGGAATCGCGCTGGTCGAACACGTCCGGGGCGGTGAGCAGGCACTGCCCCGAGCCGACGCACGCGTGCTGGTCGACCTCGACCTTCATCGCGGTCCCCTCCCTCACCAGCGGACCGGCAGGCTGCGGACGCCGCCGGTGATGTGGTCGGTGCGCACGTCGAGCTCGTCCATGCCGACGGCGAGGTCCAGCCCGGGAAGCCGGCGGGCGAGCGTCGCGAACACCGCGCGCAGCTCGGTGCGGGCCAGGCTCGCGCCGATGCAGAAGTGCGGCCCGTGGCCGAAGCCGACGTGCCCGCGCTCGGTGCGGTCGGGGTCGAAGGTCTCGGCGTGGTCGAAGACGTCGACGTCGCGGTTGGCGGCGTTGACCGAGAGGATCACCGCGTCGCCGCGCGCGATCGTGACCCCGGCGATCTCCACGTCTTCGTGGGCGTAGCGCAGCAGCCCCAGGTCGCCGGGCGCGCCGAGGCGCATGACCTCCTCGATGACGGCGTCGACCCGGCCGTCCGGGTCCGCGGCGAGCCTGTCCCACTGGTCGCGGTTGGTCATCAGGAACAGGATGCCGAGCCCGATCCGGTTCACCGTGGTCTCGTGGCCGGCGAACAACAGCCCGACACAGAGCCGGACCATCTCCGGGTAGCCGAACCCGGGGTCCTCGGCCTGGGTCTGCACGAGGTCGGTGATGACGTCCTCGCCCGGCTCGGCGCGCTTGCCCTCGGCGAGCCCGGCCATGTAGCGGCCGAACTCCTCGCGGGCGACGTGGGCGTCCTCCCCGGAGAAGGTCGCCATCCGGTCGGACAGTGCGCGGAAGTACTCGCCGTCGGACTCGGGGACGCCGAGCAGCGAGCAGATGACCGCCACGGGCAGCGGGAAGGCGAGGTGGGCGTGCAGGTCCACGGTGGCACCCGGGCCCGCGGCGTCGTGCTCGGCGACCATCGCGTCGACGTAGCCGTCGACGAGGTCCTGCACGTGCCCGGACAGCGTCCGCATCCGCTTGGCGGAGAAGGCCGGGGTGAGCAGCCGGCGCATCCGGCCGTGCTCCTCCGCCTCGTTCTCGTAGGTGCCGGTCGGCCCGTCCTGGACGGCGGCGGTGCTGATCCTCGACGCCTTCTCCGGCTCCGGGTGCGACCGGCCGAACCGCTTGTCCCCGAGCAGCTCGCGGACCTCGGCGAACCGGGTCACCAGCCAGGCCGGGTCCCCGGCCGGGGTGGTCACGGGCGCGATCGGCGCCTCGCGGCGCAGGACCTCGTAGAACGGCGCGAGGTCGAGCAGGTTCGGTCGGGTGAACGGCAGGCGGGGACGCTCGGTGGCGAGGGTCATCGACACTCCTGGGGTCGTGGTGGTGATCCCCAGCCTACGATTTATTGGCAGTATCTGCCACGAATGTGTCCGGAGTGCGCCGGACCGTCCCCGAACGGGCGGGTCGGGGACGGTCCGGGCCCGCGGTCACGCCGGGCTGTCGAGCAGCTCCTGCAGGTACTGGTCGATCTGCGGCATGTAGGTGGGCGCGACGCCGAACAGGGCGAGGTGCCCGAGCAGGTCGTCGACGACGCGGATCGTCGCGTGCGGGGTCAGCTCCAGCTCGGCCTCGTGGTCACGGACCGGGAAGAACATGTCCTCGTTGATCGGGATGACCCGGGCGACGGACTCGTTGCGCCCGAGCGCCTCGGCGAGGTCGCCGCCGGTGTGACGGGCGACGTCGCCCCGTTGCCACTTCCACGCCATGCACAGCAGGTCGTTGGGGTCCATCGCGGTGAAGTACGGCTCCAGGAAGCCGGCCATGAACGCCTCGCGGGACTCGAACTCCAGGGCGCGCCACACCTCCTGCTTCCAGAACTCGGTGGAGAACCCCATCACCGCCCAGATGCCGGCGTGCCGCTTCAGCCCGGCCTCGACCTCGGTGTTGCTGCGGTAGTTGCCGCCGGCGAAGCCGGGGTCGGAGGTGATCGCCTCGACCAGGGCCTGCGTGTAGAGGAAGTCGTGCGGGGTGTTCTGCGCGGTCCCGGCGATCGGCGCGGCGCGGCGCACCTTCTGCGGGAACCGGACCATCCACTCGTAGGTCTGCTGCGCGCCCATCGACCCCCCGACGACCAGCGCGAGCCGGTCGATCCCGTAGTGCTCGCGCAGGAGCTGCTCCTGGGCACGGACGTCGTCGCCGATGCGGACGTGCGGGAAGTTCGACATCGCGATGCCCGCGTTGGCACCCGAGGCGTTGTGCGGGCTGGTCGACAGACCGTTGCCGATCTGGTTGACCACGACGATGAAGTACCGCTCCGGGTTCAGCGCGTGGTCCGGGCCGATGTAGACGTCGCGGAAGATCTGGTGCGTGCCCGAGTACCAGGTCGTCACGAGGATCGCGTTGTCCTTCGCCGCGTTCAGCGTGCCGAAGGTGGCCACCGCGAGCTGCAGGTCGGGGATCACCCCGCCCTCCTCCAGCGCGAACTCCCCCAGGCTGATCAGGTCGTAGTCGCCGTGGAACTCGTGGGTGTAATAGGGATTCTCGATCGCCGTCGGCTGCGCTGTCGTCCCGGTCGTCACTGCTGTCACGCTCCTGCTCCGTCGAAGACGCGGACCGGGGCCGACTCTTCTCCCTTGTGACGCGTGGCACAAGATCCCGACCGGGCCGTGCTCAGCTCCAGGCGACGACGAGCACCAGCATCGTCACGACGATGCCGAGTCCCAGCACCGTCATCAGCAGCCAGGCCGCGGCGTTCGGTGGCGCCGCGGCGGGGGCCGGGTCGGTACTGCGGCGCAGCTCGGCGAGCTGGGCGGGGTCGAGGATGGGCACGGTCAGGTCGTCGGAGTTCATATGGTGGTAACGCGCGGAGACGGGTCGCAGGCACTGCGTCCCCGTCTCTCGTGTGCCGCAGGAAGATCGATGTCGCGGACGGTGGTTCACGTCCGCCCACCGGGTTCACTTTCCGTAGACCGGGAACACGCGTTGCATGACTCACCGTGAGCGGACGGGTCGCGGCGTCGCACCTCGCAGAGGCTTCCCGGACCTCGCAGCCCCCGCAGTGGCTGCGAGGTCGGGGCACGGTGTGCGGGGTCGGGTCGTCACACGCCGGGCGGCGGGGACGCGCCGTCGATCCGGGCGGACAGCCGGTCCCGTGCGTACCGCAGCGCGGTTGCGTCGACCGGGGTGTCGTGCCCGGCGAAGCCGTGCGGGACGCCCCGGTTGACGCGCAGGTCGACCTCGGCCCCGGCCGTCGCGAGCCGGGCGGCCATCGCGAGGTCGTCCTCCAGCAGCACGTCGTCGGTACCGACCGTCATCAGCAGCGGCGGCAGGCCGGTGAGGTCGGCGAACACCGGGGAGAGGTCCGGGACGGTCCGGTCGGCGACGTGGCCGGCGTGGGCGCGCAGGAAGTACTCGCCGGCGATGCGGCGACCGGCCGGGGTGCGGGCACTCAGGCCGTAGGTGCCGTACCGCAGCTCGGCCCCGGCGACCCGATCGGCCAGATCGCGGTCGCGCAACCGCAGCAGCGTCGTCACGGCCAGGGTGGCCCCGGCGGAGACGCCCGTGAACGCGACCCGGTCGGTGCCGAACAGCTCCGGCGCCCGGTCGAGCAGCCACAGTGCCGCGGTCGCGCAGTCGTCGGGGGCGGCCGGCCAGGGGTGCTCCGGGGCGAGCCGGTGGTCGACGGCGACGACCGCGACGCCGAGCGCCTCGGACAGCGCCCGGTTCCCGACGTCGTCCCGCGCGGCCGAGCCCAGGTAGGAACCGCCGCCGCGGATCTGCAGGAGCACCCCGCGCGCCGTGCCCG
>NZ_WWFY01001112.1:0-14133 GCF_009864975.1 Pseudonocardia sp. SID8383 | reverse complement strand
ATCGCCACGGCGAACGCCGAGCGCACCCGCCTCCTCACCGGCCGCCCTCCCGGGGAGCCGGGCGGACCGGCCGCACCGAGCGGACCGCGCAGCCCGCGGCGAGCGCGGCCGCCAGCCAGGCGTCGCTCTCGGGGGCGGGGACCCGCACGGTGAACCGGCCCGGCGCCGCACCCTCGACACGGGCGGGCGGCAGCACCCGTTCCAGCAGCGGGCGGGGGTCTCCCGCACAGGCCATGTCCAGGCGCATCATCGCCCCGGGCGGCGGCGCGGTCGGCAACGGCACGGAGTCCGGGTCGGAGGCGGTCGCGATCCGGCCCTCGCGCAGCCGGTGCAGGCGGGCGCCGGGCAGACCGGCCGCGGTACCGGTGTGGTCGGTCAGCAGGGTCGGGGCGGCGCGGGCGGTGAGCAGCCGGGTCAGGGCGTCCGCGGCGTCGTCGTCGAGACCGTTCCAGGGTTCGTCGAGCACGAGCACGCCGGGCTCGCAGGCCAGCGCCTGCACCAGCCCGACCTTGCGGGCGTTGCCGGTGGACAGGTCGGCCATCGGCTCGTCGTCGTCGCCGTCGTACCCGAGCTCGGTCAGCAGCACCTCGGCGCGGTCGGCGGCGTCGTCGACGTCGACGCCGCGCACCCGGGCGATGTGGTCGAGCCAGCGTCGCGGGGTCAGCTTGCGGGCGGCCGGGAACCGGTCGGGCAGGTAGCCGACGACCTCGGGGACGTCCTCGACCTCGCCCGCGGTCGGGGCGAGTGCACCGGCGGCGATCCGCAGCAGCGTGGACTTGCCCGCCCCGTTGCCTCCCCGCACGACGGTCGGCACGGCAGGGTCGACGTCGAGGTCGGCACCGCGCAGGGCGACCGCCCCCGACGGGTGGGTGTGGTGGATCCCGACCAGGCGCACCCGACCACCTCCACCGCTCGTCGCCGCCCGTGCGTGACGATCAGGTTCGCACAGCGGCGCGGGCGCGAGGCCCGGCGGTGGCCCGGCGGTACGGCCCGTGGCGGGACCGGTACGCAGGGCTGTCGTGATCACCCGTCCGGCGCAGCCGGACGTCGGCTCGGCGCGTTCAGCCGGTCCCGGTCGACACCCCGGCGTCGCGGTGGCGGCGCTGCCGGAGCTTCCGCACGACCAGCCACACGATCGCCGCCGCGCCGAGCACGGCGACGACCTTGCTGATCGGCGACATGTAGACCTCGATGACCTCCCAGCGCTCGCCGAGCACGAACCCGAGGTAGACGAACAGCGCGTTCCACACACCACTGCCGAGCGCGGACAGCGCGGTGAACCGCAGCAGCGGCATCCGGGCGATCCCGGCCGGGATCGAGATCAGGCTGCGCACGATCGGGATGCAGCGCCCACCGAGGACGAACCAGTTCCCCCACCGCTCGAACAGCGCGAGCCCCTTCTCCAGGTCCTTCTGGCTGGAGACGACGAACCAGCGACGACCGCAGAGCCGGTGCACCCGCTCGTACCCGAGCCAGTGGCCCAGCGCGTAGAGGACCAGCGCCCCGGCGACGGCTCCCATCGTGGCCGCCGCCCAGACCGCGACCGGGTCCATCGCGCCGGTCGAGGCGCGGAAGCCACCCAGCGGGAGGATCACCTCCGACGGGATCGGTGGGACCACGTTCTCCAGGAAGATCAGCAACCCGATGCCGGCGGCACCGAGCCGGTCCACGATGTCGAACACCCACTGCGTCACGCACACCATGGTGCCCGAGGATCAGGTCATCCGGTTGGTCCGCTTCGACCGGTCAGGACAGGCGGAACTGGATCCGCTCGATCGACGAGCAGAGCGGGGCGAACAGCTCGCGGCGGATCCGGTTGTGCTCGTCGTCGGCGTCGTAGACGCGGTAGGACTCCTCGTCGGGCAGGTCGAGGGTGAGCACGAAATGCGCGTTGCCCTCGCGCAGCCCCAGGTCCGGGCCGGCCCTCAGGTCGAGGTCGAGGCCCTCGATGCGCAGGTCGCGCAGGGACTGGAGGCCCTTCTCGATCTCGGCCGGGTCCACGCCGTCCTTCAGCCGGCCGACCACCACGTTGCGGATCATGTCCCGGGCTCCTTCCGTCGTCGTCGGGTTCCGCCCCCGGAGATCGACCGTAGACTCGGCCGATGGCAGTGAACCCGTCCGGCGCGGACATGAAGGCCTTCCTCGCCGAGGACCCCGACCAGCCGATCGTGATGCTGAATCTGCTGCGCTTCGCCGAGGGCGGCGAGGCCCGCTACGACGACTACGTCACCCACTTCCGGGCCACCGCCGCCCGGTTCGGCGCCGAGGTCGTCTACTTCGGGCGCGGGCTGGCACCGGTCGTCGCCGAGCCGGGCCAGGAGTGGGACGCGGTGCTCCTGGTGTCCTACCCGAGCCGGCGGGCCTTCTCCGAGATGGTCCGCGACCCCGGCTACCAGGAGGGGACCCACATCCGGACCGAGGCGCTGGTCGAGGCGACGCTGCAGCCCACCGTGCCCCGCTGAGCGGGCCCGGAACGCACGGACCCCCGCCGGCAGAGACGCCGGCGGGGGGCCGTGACGGGCGGGATCAGGCGGCCGCGGTGGCCGACTCCCCCTTCGCCGCGCGGTCACGCAGCGACTGCGGGACCTCGAAGCGCTCGCCGTACTTCGCCTTCAGCTCGTCGGCGCGGGCCACGAAGCCGGCCGGGCCACCGGGGTAGCCCTCGATGTACTGCAGCACGCCGCCGGTCCAGGCCGGGAAGCCGATACCGAAGATCGAGCCGATGTTGGCGTCGGCGACGGTGGTCAGCACGCCCTCGTCGACGCACTTCACGGTCTCGATCGACTCGATGATGAGCATCCGCTCGGACAGCTCGTGCAGGTCGACGTCGTGGTTCGTCGCGCCGAAGTGCTCGCGCAGACCGGGCCAGAGCCCGGTGCGCTTGCCGTCGGCGTAGTCGTAGAACCCGGCGCCGGTGCTCTTGCCCTTGCGGTCGAACTCGTCGACCAGCCGGTCGATCACCGGGTCGGACGGGTGCGGGGTCCAGGTGCCGCCGGCGGCCTCGACGCCCTTCTTCGTCTCCTCGCGGATCTTGCGCGGCAGCGTGAGGGTCAGCTCGTCCATCAGCTGCAGCACCGGGGCCGGGTACCCGGCCTGCGACGACGCCTGCTCGATCGTCTGCGGGTCGATGCCCTCGGCGATCATCGCGACGCCCTCGTTGATGAAGGTGCCGATCACGCGGCTGGTGAAGAAGCCGCGGGAGTCGTTGACGACGATCGGGGTCTTCCTGATCCCCAGCGTCAGGTCGAACGCCTTGGCCAGGGCCTCGTCGTTCGTGCGCTCACCCTTGATGATCTCGACCAGCGGCATCTTGTCGACCGGCGAGAAGAAGTGCAGACCGATGAAGTCGTCCGGGCGGTCGACGCCCTTGGCCAGCTCGGTGATGGGCAGCGTCGAGGTGTTCGAGCACAGGAGCGCGTCGGAGTTGATGTACTTCGCGGCCTCGCGGAACACCTCCTGCTTCAGCTCGACGGACTCGAAGACGGCCTCGATGACGACGTCGCAGCCGGCGAGGTCGGCGTAGTCGTCGGTCGGCAGGATGCGGCCGAGCAGCGCGTCGCCCTTCTCCTGCGTGGTCTTCCCGCGCTTGACGCCCTTCTCGACGAGACCCTGCGAGTAGGCCTTGCCCTTCTCGGCGGCCTCCTTCGAGACGTCCTTGAGGACGACGTCCCAGCCGGCGAGGGAGCAGACGTAGGCGATGCCCGCGCCCATCATCCCGGCGCCGAGCACGGCGACCTTGGTCGGCTGCCACTTCGCGGGGCCGTCCGGGCGGGACTTGCCGCCGTTGATGGCGTTGAGGTCGAAGAAGAACGCCTTGGTCATGTTCTTCGAGACCTGGCCGGTCACGAGCTCCGCGAAGTAGCGGCCCTCGATCCTCTGCGCGGTCTCGAAGTCGACCTGGCTGCCCTCGACGGCAGCCGCGAGGATGTTACGCGGGGCCGGCATCGGCGCACCCTTGAGCTGCTTGCGCAGGTTCGCCGGGAACGCCGGGAGGATCGAGGCCAGCGAGGGGCTCGACGGCGTGCCACCCGGGATCCGGTACTTCGGCTGGTCCCAGGGCTGAGTGGTGTGCTCGGGGTTGGCGAGCACCCACGCGCGGGCCTTGTCGAAGGCCTCCTCGCGGGTGGCCACGAGCTCGTCGATCAGGCCCAGCTCCAGCGCCTTGGCCGGCTTGTGCCGCTGGCCCTGCGCGAGGACGTTCATGAAGCCGTTCGCGATGCCCAGCATGCGGGTGACGCGGGTGACGCCGCCGCCACCGGGCAGCAGGCCCAGGCTCACCTCGGGCAGGCCGTAGACGACACCCTTCGCGTCGACGCCGACCCGGTGGTGGGTCGCCAGCGCGATCTCCAGGCCACCGCCCAGGGCGGTGCCGACGAGCGCGGACGCGACCGGGCGGCCGAAGGTCTCCAGCTTGCGCAGCTGGGCCTTGACCTCGGTCACCAGCTCGAAGATCTTCTCGGCGTCGTCGGGACCGGCCGCGCTGAGCTGCTCGAGGTTCCCGCCGGCGAAGAAGGTCTTCTTGGCCGAGGTGACGACGACACCGACGATGTCGTCCTTGTGCTTCTCCAGGTCGTCGACGACCTCCCGCATGGCCTCGCGGTAGGCGTCGTTCATGGTGTTGGCGCTGCTGGCCGGGTCGTCGAGGGTGACGACGGCGATGCCGTCGCCGTCGGTCTCCCAGCGGACGGCCTTCTGCTCACTCACTGCTTGTTCAGTCCTTCCGGGATTCAGACGCGCTCGACGATGGTGGCGATGCCCATGCCGCCGCCCACGCACAGCGTGGCCAGGCCGCGGCGCAGGTCACGGCGCTCCAGCTCGTCGACGAGGGTGCCGAGGATCATCGCGCCGGTGGCCCCCAGCGGGTGGCCCATCGCGATGGCCCCACCGTTGACGTTGGTGATCTCGTGCGAGATGTCCATGTCGCGCATGAAGCGCAGGGCCACGGCCGCGAACGCCTCGTTGATCTCGAAGAGGTCGATGTCGCCGACCGACAGCCCCGCCTTGGCCAGCGCCTTGCGCGCGGCGGGCGCCGGACCGGTCAGCATGATCGTCGGGTCGGCGCCGGACAGCGCGGTGGCGACGATGCGCGCACGCGGGGTCAGGCCGTTGGCCTTCCCGGCGGCCTCGGTGCCGATGAGGGTGAGCGCCGCACCGTCGACGATGCCGGAGCTGTTGCCCGCGTGGTGGACGTGGTCGATCTTCTCGACCCAGTGGTACTTCTGCAGCGCCACGGCGTCGAACCCGCCGTCGCGGCCCATCATCTCGAACGACGGCTTGAGCCCGCCCAGCGCCTCCACGGTCGCGCCGGCGCGGATGTGCTCGTCGCGGTCGAGGATCGTCAGGCCGTTGCGGTCCTTCACCGGGATGATCGAGTTCGCGAAGCGACCGTCGGCCCACGCCTTCGCGGCCCGGGTCTGCGACTCCACGGCGAAGGTGTCGACGTCGGTGCGGCTGTAGCCCTCGAGCGTCGCGATGAGGTCGGCGCCGATGCCCTGCGGCACGAAGCCGGTCTCGTAGGCGGTGTCGGGGTCCATCGCCCAGGCGCCGCCGTCCGAGCCCATCGGGACGCGGCTCATGCCCTCGACGCCACCGGCGAGGACGAGCTCCTCCATGCCGGAGCGGACCTTCTGGGTCGCGGTGTTCACGGCCTCCAGGCCGGACGCGCAGAAGCGGTTGAGCTGCACACCGGCGACGGTGTCGGGCAGGCCCGCGGCGATGGCGGCGGTCTTGGCGATGTCGCCGCCCTGGTCACCGACGGGCGAGACGACGCCGAGGACCAGGTCGTCGATCGTGTTCGTGTCGAGCTGCGGGTTGCGCTCGCGGATCGCGTCGATCAGCCCGGTCACCAGGGAGATCGGCTTGACCTCGTGCAGCGAACCGGAGGCCTTGCCCCGTCCGCGCGGTGTACGGATCGCGTCGTAGATGTAGGCCTCGGGAATCTCGCTCATCCGAACCTCTCGTGGGGTGGTCGGCACGGGGGCGGTACAGGCGGCACTGCCCCTACTTACTGGTAGCTTTTGTTACAGCAGCACTGTCACATGGGTCAAGACGGACCGGGGTCCATGTGACACGGATGATGTCACACCAGCACTGTCATATCGAGCGGCCGACCCGTAACCTGCTCGCCATGTCCGCCGCCATCGACGGCTCCGCGATGAGCCCGACCCCCGACGACGGGGATCTCCTCACCGTCGACCAGCTCGCCGAGCGGACCGGGATGTCGGTGCGCACCATCCGCTTCTACGCGAGCAAGGGACTCATCCCCGCGCCCCGGCTGCGCGGCCGCACGGGTCTCTACGACGCCGCGCACCGCGCCCGGCTGGAGCTGATCGGCGAGCTCACCGGGCTGGGCTTCACCCTCGCCGCGATCGAACGGCAGCTGGAACGGGTACCGCTGGAGACCGCGCCGGAGGAGCTGGCCCTGCAGCGCGCGCTGCTCACGCCCTGGCTGCCCGAGGTCGACGAGGAGCTGGACCGGGCCGGGCTCGACCGGCGCGCGGGTCGCCGTCTGTCCGACGACGACGTCACCACCCTCGAACGGCTCGGCGCGCTGACCCGGCTGCCCGGCGACGGCCCGGCGACCGTCCGGCTGCACGGCGCGGTCGCGCTCGGCTCCGCGCTGGAGGCTCTGGACTCCGGCCTGCCCCCCGAGCTGTGGAAGCGTTCGCACGACCTCATCGAGCGGCACACCGCCGCGCTCGCCGAGGACCTGATGACGCTGTTCCAGGACGAGGTCCTGCAGCCCTACCGGGACCGCGGCCGCCCCGCCGACGAGCGGCGACGGCTCGCCGCCGCCTTCTCCCGGCTCAAACCGATCACCCTGCAGGGCGTCGTCGCAGCGTTCGGGCGGGCGGTCAACCGGGCCATCCGGGAGCGCGTCGACTCCTCCGGGGGCTCCGACCGGCACGAGGGGTGAGCCCGGCCGGGTGAGTCGTAACATCGGCCCATGGCGAGCTTCGAGTTCCCGGTCCGGGTGCGCTACCACGAGGTCGACGCCCAGGGGGTCGTCTTCAACGCCTGGTACCTGGCCTGGTTCGACGAGGCGATGACCGAGTTCCTCGAGTCCCGCGGCCTCACCTACCGGGCGATGCTCGACGCCGGTTACGACGTCCAGCTCGTCCACACCGAGCTCGACTGGCGGGCCGGGGTCGGGTGGGGCGAGGACGTCGTCGTCGCGGTGTCGACGGCGCGGATCGGCCGGACCAGCTTCGCGCTCGACTTCCAGGTCCGCGCCCTCGACGACGCGGGCGAGCGCATCGTCACCTGCGACTGCCGCACCGTCTACGTGGTCATCGCCGTCGACGGCAGCGGCAAGCAGGAGGTGCCGGCGCTGATCCTGAACGCGCTCGGCGACCCCGAGCCGCTGATGCCGCTGCGCCCCTGAGCACCCCCGGCCGAGGGTCTCCCCCGCCGGCTGCGGCGGTCAGGCGCCGCGGATCCGGCCGCGGACCTCGCCGAGGGCGACCCGGCCGCCGTCGCGGGCGGGCGCGGTCGCGGTCATCACGACCTCGTCGCCGTCCTCCAGCCAGGTGCGCGAGGCGCCACCGGCGAGCACGACCGGGTCGCGGCCGTTCCAGGACAGCTCCAGCATCGAGCCGAACCCGCTGCGCTCCGGGCCGGAGACGGTGCCCGAACCGAGCAGGTCGCCGGCGCGCAGCCCGGCGCCGCCCGAGGTGAGGTGGGCCACCATCTGCTCCGGGGACCAGTACAGGTCCCTCGCGGGCGGGGACGCGACCAGCTCGCCGTTGACGTGCACCGCGAGGTCGAGGTCCAGGCCCAGCGCGGGCTCACCCGGGGCGAGGTAGGGCAGCGGCGCGGGGTCGTGCGCGGGCAGCGGGACCCGGGCCGCGGACAGCTCGTCGAGCGGTGTCACCCAGGCCGAGATCGACGTCGCGAAGGACTTGCCCAGGTGCGGGCCGAGCGGGCGGGACTCGAAGAACTGGATGTCGCGGGCGGACCAGTCGTTGAGCAGCACGACGCCGAAGACGTGGTCGGCGGCGTCGTCGATTCCGACCGGCCCCGGGACCGGCCCGCCGAGGACGAGGCCGAGCTCGGCCTCGAAGTCGAGCTTGGCACAGGGACCGAAGTCCTCGGGCCCGCGCTGCCCCGCCGGGCGCGCGACCGGGGTGCCGGTGACCCGGACCGTGCCGGAACGGCCGTGGTACCCGACCGGCATCCGCCGCCAGTTCGGGGTGAGCGGGTCCTCGGCGTCCGGGCGGAAGATCAGTCCGGCGTTCCGTGCGTGCTGCTCGCAGGCGTAGAAGTCGACGTAGTCGGCGACGGCGAACGGCAGCACCGGGACCAGTCCCTCGTCGGGCAGGCGGTACGCGGCGGTCCGCTCGTGGTCCTCGCGCCAGCCGCGCAGCCACTGGACGACCTCGCGCCAGGCCGGGGCACCGGCGTCGAGCAGCCGGGTCAGGTCGGGCGCGGCCAGCAGGTCCGGGTACGGGCCGCGCTGTGCAGTGGCCAGCGAGCCGACGTCGAGCAGGCCACCGTCGGGCAGCGGACAGGCGATGCGCGAGCTCCCGGGGCGCCCCTTCCCGGCGACGGCGCCGAGCGCGAGGGCGGGGACGGTCGTCGGCGGCGGCGCAGTCGTCACGGTCCCCGACCGTAGGCGATCCGGCGACGGCGTGGGTGGGAACTCGCCACGGTTGTCACGCGTTCGACCGGTGTGCCCGTTCCGTCCGGATCGGACACGTACCGACACACCACCGGGAACTCACCCGGAACGCAGGAGGACACCCGCAGATGGGTCTGCTCGACAAGCTCAAGGAACGCCTCACCGGAGGCGCGCAGGCACAGCCGCAGCAGGGCTTCGGGGGCGCGCCCCACCAGGGCTCCGGCCGGGCGCAGCAGCAGGATCCCGACCAGCAGGCGATCGAGCGCTACCGCTACATGCTCCGCACCGCCCCGCCGGAGCAGGTGGAGCAGGCGCACGCGGAGGCCTTCGCGAAACTCACCCCCGAGCAGCGGCAGGCGGTGCTGAACGACGTCGGCGCACAGGTCCCCGAGGCCGAGCGGGCGCGGTCGGCCGACCCGCAGGAGCTGGCGCGGATGGCGACCCGCGCCGAGATGCGCAACCCCGGCACGATGGAGCGCTCGCTCGGCGGCGGCCGTGGTCCGGGCATGGGCGGGATGATCGCCGGGTCGCTGCTCGCCGGTGTCGCGGGCGCGTTCATCGGCACGGCGATCGCCGGCGCGATGTTCGACGACGCCGGTGATGGTGACGACGTGGCCGCGGCCGAGGAGCCCCCGGCCGAGGACCCCGGCTTCGACGACGGCGGCATGGACATGGGTGGTGACTTCGACTTCTGAGGTCGCCCGGCCCCGGCCCGCGTCCCGCGGGCCGGGGCCTTTTCGGTACAACACCTGTTGCAGGGCCGGATCCGACCTGGCACCGTCCGGTCACCCATGCCAGAGTCGCCATCCGAGCATCCGTCCCGAGCGGGCGGCATCGAGGACGAGTGGAGTACGAGCAATGGCACAGCAGGTACGTGGCGTCGTGGCCCGCGCCAAGGGTGAGCCGGTCACCGTCGAGACGATCAATGTCCCCGATCCCGGTCCCGGTGAGGCCGTGGTGAAGATCCAGGCCTGCGGGGTCTGCCACACCGACCTGCACTACAAGCTCGGTGGCATCAACGACGAGTTCCCGTTCCTGCTCGGCCACGAGGCCGCCGGGATCGTCGAGTCCGTCGGCGAGGGCGTCACCGACGTCGAGCCCGGCGACTACGTCGTCCTGAACTGGCGCGCCGTCTGCGGTAACTGCCGGGCCTGCAAGAAGGGCAAGCCCCAGTACTGCTTCGACACCCACAACGCCACGCAGAAGATGACCCTCGAGGACGGCACCGAGCTGTCCCCCGCGCTCGGGATCGGCGCGTTCGTCGAGAAGACCCTGGTCCACTCCGGACAGTGCACGAAGGTGAACCCCGAGGCGCCCGCCAAGGTCGCGGGCCTGCTCGGCTGCGGTGTCATGGCCGGGCTGGGTGCCGCGGTCAACACCGGGCAGGTCGGACGCGGCGACTCCATCGCCGTCATCGGCTGCGGCGGCGTCGGTGACGCCGCCATCGCCGGGGCGAAGCTCGCCGGTGCGACGACGATCATCGCCGTCGACACCGACCCGCGGAAGCTGAAGTGGGCCGAGGAGTTCGGCGCGACCCACACCGTCAACGCCAAGGAGACCGACCCGGTCGAGTTCATCCAGAGCGTGACCGACGGCAACGGCGCCGACGTCGTCATCGAGGCCGTCGGGCGCCCCGAGACCTACAAGCAGGCCTTCTACGCCCGCGACCTCGCCGGCACCGTGGTCCTGGTCGGCGTCCCCACCCCCGACCTCAACGCCCCCGAGATCCCGCTCATCGACTACTTCGGCCGCGGCGGCGCCCTCAAGTCCTCCTGGTACGGCGACTGCCTGCCCAGCCGCGACTTCCCGACCTACGTCGACCTGTTCCTGCAGGGACGCTTCCCGCTCGACAAGTTCGTCACCGAGGAGATCGGGATCGACGACATCGAGTCCGCCTTCGACAAGATGCACGCCGGTGAGGTCCTCCGCTCGGTGGTGGTCCTCTGATGGCCCCGATCGACCACGTCGTCACCTCCGGCACCTTCAACCTCGACGGCGGCTCCTTCGACGTCGACAACAACGTGTGGATCGTCGGCGACGACCGTGAGGTGTTCGTCATCGACGCCGCCCACGACGCCGACGCCATCGCCGCCGCCGTCGGCGACCGGCGCGTCAAGGCCGTCGTGTGCACCCACGCCCACGACGACCACGTCAACCAGGCCCCCGCCCTCGCCGACCGCTTCTCCGCGCCGATCCTGCTCAACCCCGCCGAGATGGTCCTCTGGGACATGACCTGGCCCGACCGCAAGCCCGACCGCGAACTCGCCGACGGGCAGGTCCTGACCGCCGGCGGGATCGACCTGACCGTGCTGCAGACCCCCGGCCACTCACCGGGCTCGTCCTGCCTCTACGCCCCCGAACTCGGCATCGTGTTCACCGGCGACACCCTGTTCCAGGGCGGACCCGGCGCCACCGGACGGTCCTACTCCAGCTTCGACACGATCATCGAGTCGATCCGGACCACCCTGCTGCCCCTGCCCGCCGACACCCGGGTCCGCACCGGACACGGCGACTCCACCCGCATCGGTGACGAAGCACCCCACCTGGAGGAATGGATCCGCAACGGATCTTGACCCCGTCACCGTCCACGCCGCGCCCGGCCCCTCACCCCCGAGGGACCGGGCGCGGCGCGACGGCGTGTCTGACACGGTGGGGCGTGCCCCGCTCGCTGTCGTCGCTCCCGTTCCGCCTGCTCCTCGCCGCGACCGCGCTGGCGTTCGGCGGGTACGCCCTGCTCCTGCCGGTCGTGCCGCTGTGGGTGTCCCGGGGCGGCTCCGGTGAGTTCGGCGCGGGGCTGAGCACCGGCGTGCTGATGGCGGCCACCGTGGCCACCCAGCTCCTGGTGCCCGCGATGCTGCGCCGGGTCGGCCACCGTCCGGTGCTGGTCGTGGGGTCGCTGCTGCTCGGCCTCCCGACGCCGTTGCTCGCGCTGACCGCCGACCTCGGGCCCGTGCTGGCGGTCTCCACGGTCCGCGGGATCGGGTTCGGGCTGGCGACGGTCGCCGGGAGCGCGCTCGTCGCGGAGCTGGTCGAGCCCTCCGCACACGGTCGCGCGTCGGCGCGCTACGGCTACGCCGTCGGCCTGCCCCAGCTGTTGTTCCTGCCGGCAGGTGTCGCGGTCGTCGACGCGCTGGGGTTCACCGGGGTGTTCCTGCTGGCGGGGATCACCCCGGTCGCCGGAGCCCTGGTGGTGGCGTTCGTGCGGGGCCCCCGGCGGGCCCCGGCACCCCGCCGCGACGATGTCGTCCCACACCCCCGCGAGACCCGCAGGCGGCTCCCCGCCGCGCCGGTCCTGGCCATGCTGGGCTGCTCCACCGCGCAGGGCGGCGTGATCACCTTCGCCCCGCTCGTCGCCCCCGGGGCGACGGTCGCGGTGCCTGCCGCGCTGTTCGCCACCGCACTCGGCGCGCTGCTCGGCCGCGGCGTCGCGGGCACCCTCACCGACCGCAGCGGACGTCCCGGGACACTGCTCCCGGTCGGGACGGCGTGCGCCACGGTCGGGCTGCTCGGGGTGCTCGCCGCGCCGTACGCGTCGGTCCTGCTGGTGGTGGGGGCGGCCGTCGTCGGCGCCGGGTTCGGGCTGGTGCAGAACGACGCGATGGTCGCCCTGTTCGCCGCCGCCGGGCCGCTGCACTACGGCGCGGCCAGCGCCGCCTGGAACATCGCCTACGACGCCGGGACGGGCCTGGGGGCGACCGGGCTCGGCGCGATCGCCGAGCCTTTCGGGTTCGCCGCCGCCTTCGGCACGACGGCCGCGGTGCTGCTCCTGCTCACCCCGGCCGTCCGGCGTCGTCGTGCCTGACCACCGCGACGGCAACCCCGGAGCGGCGGTCGGGCAGGAGCGTCGCGTGGCAGGGCGGGGCCCCGGGGTCGGGGCGCCCCTCCCCGACGGCGGCGGCTCAGGTCTTCGGAATCGCCCGCTGCAGCTGGGGGACGACCGCGTCGAGCACGGACGGAAGGCTGAGCACGGTCTGCCAGGCGAAGGCCAGCTCGGTGGCCCCCTCCAGGAACACGGTGCGCCCGTCGCGCATCGCGGGCAACCGCGACAGCAGCGGGTCCCCGACGACCGTCGCCTTCCCGCCGGGGGTGAACGACAGCTGATCCCAGACGATGAGGTCGTGGTCGAGCTCGCTCGCCTGCTCGAAGCTGAACTCGGTGTAGAACTTGCCTGCGGCCAGCTGGTCGATCCGGGGCGGCACCGTGAACCCCAGCTGGGTGAAGAACCGTGAGCGGGGGTCCTGCGAGGAGAACACGCTGATCTTGTCCGCGCTGCGGCTCGCGACGACGACCGAGCGCCCCTTCCACTGCGGGTCGGCGTCGCGGGCGGCGACGAACCTGGCCTCCAGATCGGTGACCAGCTTCTCGGCCTCGGCCTCCTTGCCCAGCGCCCGTCCGGTCTCGCGGGTGTACTCCTGCCACGGTGCGCCGTAGTCGTCGAACCCCCGGGGCGGTCCGACGGTCGGCGCGACGGCGCTCACCACCGGATAGCTCTGGGCGTCGAGGTCGGAGTAGAGGCCGATCACCAGGTCGGGGCGCTGTGCTGCGATCTTCTCCGGCTCGACGGAGGACATGTTCAGCACCGCCGGTGCCGCGCCCACTGCCTGCGCGGCCGCCTGGGCCCACGGCTGCACGACGACCTCCTCGTCGCCGTACCAGTAGCGGGCCGCCACCGGCGCCACCCCGAGCGCGAGGATCGCGTCGTGGTCGGTGTAGCCCACGGACACCACCCGCTGCGGGGCCTGCGGGATCGTCGCCGCACCGAGCTTGCCCTCGATCGTCACCGGGAACCCGGCACTCCCCGTCGCGGCACCGGTGCCGGTCTCCGACCTGCCGCCCCCGCCACACCCGGCCAGTACGGCGCCACCGGCCGCAGCCAGCGTCGTGAGAAGCATCTGCCGTCGGGTGAGTCCCATGTCCGTTCCCCTTCGCTCGTCCGGCGGAAGGATAGGACACGTTATGAGGGTTGCCTCTCCTGCATTCAGGTGGGGCTCAACACTCCTCGGCGGCGGGGACGGACGGTGGCGCAGGCCAGGTCGAACCCGTGGACCCGTGCCGCGGTGCCGCCGAGCAGGGCGGCGCGGACGTCGTCGTCGAGCTCGGGGAACCGTCCGCGCAGCTCGTCGGGGTAGCGGAAGGTCATGAGGTCGCGGATCAGGCGCGCCGGGCGCACCAGCGGGTAGCCGCTGCCGAACATCAGCCGGTCCGGGCCGTAGGCGGCCAGCAGCTCGCCGAGCGCCTCGGCGGCGGGCACCCGGTGCCGGCGCAACGCGATCAGCAGGTCGGTGAGCAGCACGTAGACGTTGGGCAGGCGGGCCAACCGGACCAGCGACGCGGTCGGGGCGCAGGCGGCGCCGACCACGAACCGGATCTT
Source organism: Pseudonocardia sp. SID8383 (assembly GCF_009864975.1). NCBI lineage: Bacteria > Bacillati > Actinomycetota > Actinomycetes > Pseudonocardiales > Pseudonocardiaceae > Pseudonocardia > Pseudonocardia sp. SID8383. Next base: position 142 of record NZ_WWFY01001112.1, on the reverse strand, counting down.
GGGCAGGGCCGTGGCCAGCGCGGCGACGTCGGTGACGTCGACGGCACCGGCCGGCAGCGGCCCGGCGCTGCGCACCCGGACCGGGAGTGCGGACCCGGCGCGGACCGGCTCGGCCCACTCCGGCCACCGGGGCCGCGGAACG
>NZ_WWFY01001111.1:0-20322 GCF_009864975.1 Pseudonocardia sp. SID8383 | reverse complement strand
CGTACGCCCTGCCGCGCGGCACTGACGACGAGCAGGCCCGCCGCAGCGAGGCGATCGCCGACGCGCTGGTCGGCGCCGCCGGCCCGCCCGCGGACGTCATCCGCACCGCCGTCGCGCTGGTCGCCCTGGCCGAGGCCCTGCTACCGGTGGCGAACCGCAACGTCGTCACCGACGTCGCCGCGGCCACCGAGGCGGCCCGGGCCGCCGCCACCACGGCCCGGCTCAACGTGGAGATCAACCTCGGCGGCATCCGGGACGAGAAGGTCCGCACCGAGCTGGTCGGCATCGCCGATCGGGTGCCCGAAGTCGTCGACCGGGCGGCCGCCGTCGAGCTGCGCGTGCGCGCCCTGCTCCGCTGACCCGGTGGCAGCTCGTCGAGGAAGCGCCGGTGCGTGGTAGGTGGCCACGCCGGCGGAACGAGGGGAGTCGACAACGATGTCAGAGCGCAGCGGAGAGATGTGGGCGGCGTGTCCGCCCGCCCGTACCTGGGAGGAGCACCGTGTCGCGTGACCGCCGGCGGGGTCCCCGGGAGTCCCGGCGCCTCCCGCGGTGGAGCGAGATCGCGCCGCTGCTCGCCTCGGCCCCGCGCGACCGCGACCCCGTGCGGCGCAGGCTCGCGCGGGCCCACGACATCGAGGACCTGCGGGAGATGGCGCGCCGCCGCACGCCCCGTTCGGTGTTCGACTACGTGGACGGCGGAGCGGAGACCGAGAGCACCCGACGCCGCAACGCCTCGGCCTTCGACGACGTCGAGTTCCTCCCGCAGGTCCTGCGCGACGTGAGCCGGGTCGATCCGGGCACCACGATCCTGGGCCGCCCCGTGTCGATGCCGTTCGTCTTCGCCCCGACCGGCTTCACCCGCATGGTGCAGCACGAGGGCGAGGCCGCGGTGGCCCGGGTGGCCGAGCGGGAGGGCGTGCCGTACGCGCTGTCGACCATGGGCACGATCTCGCCGGAGGACCTCGCCGCGGCGGCGCCGGGGGCCGACCGGTGGTTCCAGCTCTACGTCTGGCGCGACCGTGCCGCGTCCCGCCGACTGCTGGAGCGCGCGGCGGCGGCCGGCTTCACCACCCTCGTCGTGACGGTCGACGTCGCCGTCCCCGGAGCACGGCTCCGCGACCTGCGCAGCGGCATGACCATCCCGCCCACCCTGACCCTCCGCACCCTGGCGGGGATCGCCCGCAGGCCGCGGTGGTGGATCGACGTGGTCACGCACGAACCGCTGCGGTTCGCCGCTCTGGAGGAGGCGGGGGGCGGCTTCGCGGAGGTCGTCGACGGGGTCATGGATCCCGGGGTGGACTTCGGGGACCTCGAGTGGATGAGGGAGCACTGGTCCGGCGATATCGTGGTCAAGGGCGTGCTCCACCCCCGGGACGCGCGGACCGTCGTCGACTGCGGGGTCCAGGCGGTCGCGGTCTCCAACCACGGGGGCAGGCAGCTGGACCGTGCCGCGTCGACGCTCGCGGCGCTGCCCGAGGTCCGGGCGGCGGTCGGGACGGACGCCGAGGTCTACCTGGACGGCGGGGTGCGGTCCGGGACCGACCTCGCGGCTGCGCTCGCGCACGGGGCGGACGCCGTCCTGGTGGGACGGCCCTATCTCTACGGACTGATGGCCGGGGGTGAGCAGGGGGTGAGCCGGGTCCACGACCTCTACCGGCAGGGCTTCCTGCGTGCCCTCGCCCTGCTCGGGGTGACGTCCGTGGGAGAGCTGGGACCGCACCTGCTGCGGTGCCCGCCCGCCCACGGACCCCGGGTCACGACGCCGGTCGAGTGACCGTGTGCGGCTCGGTGAAGGCGTACAGACCGTCCTGACCGAGCTCTCGGCCGATCCCGCTCTGCCGGAACCCTCCGAACGGGGCGCGGTCGTCCGCCGCGGTGGCGTTCGCCTGGTTGACCCAGGTGGTCCCGGTCCGCATCCGTCGCGCGACGGCGGCGGCACGGTCCGGATCGGCGGACCAGACCGAGGAGCACAGCCCGGACCACTCCTCGTCCAGACCGGCGAGCAACGGCTCGAGGTCGTCGTAGGCGAGCACGGGCAGGGTCGGGCCGAACTGCTCCTCGTGGACGATCGCGGAGTCCGGATCGGGGTCGACGACCAGCGACGGGCGGAGGAAGTGGCCCGTATCCACCGCGTCGGACAGGCTGCCGTACTCGCGGACCTCCGCCCCCCGGGCGCGCGCCTCGTCGAGCTGGGCGAGCACACGGTCGCGTCCGGCGGCGGTGTGCACGGGACCGTAGGTGCTGGCCGGGTCGAGGCCCGGCCCGGTCCGCTGCCGGTCCAGCTCCGCGCCCAGGGCCTCGATCACCTCGTCCCGGCGGCGGCGCGGGACGTAGAGCCGCTTGACGGCCATGCAGACCTGGCCCGAGGTCATGAACGTCGCCCCGACCAGGGCGGACACGGTGCGTTCGTCGAGCTCGACGTCGTCGAGCAGGACGGCCGGGTCGTTGCCGCCCAGCTCCAGGGTCACCGCGGCCAGTGACCGCGCCGCCAGCGCCATCACCGCGCGACCGCCCGCGGTGCTGCCGGTGAACACGACGTGCTGCACGCGCGGGTCGACGAGCAGCGGCTCGACGGCGTCGTTGGTGCCGGTGACGACGTTCAGCACGCCCGGCGGGAGCCCCTCGGCGAGCGCCCGCACCGTCTGCACCACCGACAGCGGGGTGGTGGGCGGCGGCTTGACCACGACGGTGTTCCCCGCCACCAGCGCATAGGGCAGGCTCGCGGCCAGGATGGCGAGCGGCCAGTTGAACGGCACGACCACCGTCACGACACCCACGGGCAGCCGCAACACCTCCGTGTGGAAGGGCGGGGCGGGCAGGGTCCGGGACGGTTCGAAGGTCGCGGCCAGCGACGCGGCGTGCCTGCAGCGCATCTCGAACACGGCCAGGTCGGCGAAGGACTCTCCGAGGACCTTCCCGTTCTCGGCCGTCAGCACGGGCGCGACGGCCGGGGCCAGCCCGGCGAGCGGTGCGAGCGCCCGGAGCAGGATCTCGGCACGCTCGGCCGTGTCCCGCCGGGACCAGGCCGGGAAGGCCGCGTGGGCGGTGGCGACGGCGTGCTCGGCGTCCTGCGGGGTGGCGGACGCGGCGCGCCCGACGACGCGCTCCGGGGCGGCCGGGTCGTGGACGTCGAAGAACTCCGCGGTGGGCAGGTCCTGCCCGCCGATGTGGAGCAGGGCGGTGACCTCGGGGGCCGCCACGTCGGACGTGGTCATGGGGTACCTCCGGTGAGGGGTGGGATCGGGCCGGACAGCGGATCAGGTGAGCGCGGTGCGGGCGCTCTCCCGCGAGAGGAGGACGGCGAGGAAGCCGGCCGCGCACAGCGCGGCGTAGTAGACGAGGGAGGCGGTGAGCCCTCCGGTCGCGGCGACGAGCGCGGCCGAGACGACCGGCAGCAGCCCGCCGCCCAGGACGGTGCCGATCTGGCGGCCGAGGGCGATCCCGGACAGGCGCACCCGGGCGTCGTCGAACTGTTCCGGGTAGAAGCTGCCGGTCACCGCGAGGCTCATGGGCTGCAGCACCGCGCCGGGGATCGCGAGCGCGAGCACGACGAGGGCGGGATCGGCGGTACGCAGCAGGGGGAAGAACACGGCCACCACGTAGAGGCAGCCGAGCGCGTAGGCCAGCAGCAGCAGCGGCCGGCGCCCCACCCGGTCGCTCAGCCAGCCGAACAGCGGGTTGGTCAGCATTCCCAGGCCGTTGCCGATCACGATTCCCAGCAACGGCAGTGCCGGGCTCAGCCCGAGGGTGCCCGTCACGTAGGACAGGCCGAAGATCGCCGTGAAGTAGAAGACCGAGGACTCGGCCACCGCGGCGAACAACACCCGGGCCGTGGCCGCCTTGTGGCTGCGCAGCACGACCAGCAGCGGCATCCGTTCGGCACCCGCGGCGCCTACGGCCCGGGTGAACAGTGGCGACTCCGCCACCCGCACCCGCATGTAGAGGCCGACGAAGAAGATCACCGCGCTGGCCAGGAAGGGCAGGCGCCAGCCCCACGCGAGCAGGTCCTCCCGCGGCATCAGTCCCACGAGCAGCACCGCGGTCGCGCCGAGGACCGTGCCCCCCGCGGCGCCACTCTGCACGATCGCGGCGAACAACCCGCGGCGGCCACCCGGGGCGCTCTCGGTGGCGAGCAGGGGCCCCGCCGCGGACTCGCCGCCGAGCGCGAGACCCTGGACGAAACGCAGCACGACGAGCACGACCGGGGCGAGGAGCCCGATGGTCGTATACGTCGGCAGCAGCCCCATCGCCGTCGTCGCGGCGCCGGCCAGGGCCATCGTCCAGATCATGATCGGTTTACGGCCCACCCGGTCACCGAGGTGACCGAACACGATGCCGCCGAGCGGACGGGCGAGGAAACCGACCGCGAACACGCTGAAGGCGGCGATGGTGCCGACCAGCGGGCTGAACTGGGGGAAGAACAGGACGTCGAGCGCGACGGGGGCCAGGAAGCCGTAGACCAGGAAGTCGTACCACTCGATGGTGGTGCCGAGGAACGTCGAGGCGAGCATGCGACGCGAGCCCTTCGCGTCCCCGCCTCCCGGTGCGGGGTCGGCGGCGGCTCCGGCCGCGGTGTTCTCCGAGTAGGTGGACATCGTCGTCGTTCCTTCCCAGGGTCAGCGGACGTGTACGTCGAGGAGCACGGGGCCGGACGAGGTCAGTGCCCGCCGCAGCGCGTCCGCGAGCTCCGCGGGGCGCTGCACCGTCACGCCGGCGCACCCCATGTCGCGGGCCAGTCCGGCGTAGTCGATGCCGGTCACCGCGGTGCCGACCGGCTTGTCGATCCCGAAGTGGGCGGCGAACCCGTCGAGGGCGGCGTAGCCGCCGTTGTTCACCACGACGAAGGTGACCGGGGTGTTCTCGTGCGCCGCCGACCACAGCGCCTGGACCGCGTACATGCTCGACCCGTCGCCGAGCAGCGCGATCACCCGCTGTCCGGGCCGGGCGAGCGCGACACCGACCGCGGCGGGCATGCCGTGCCCGAGCCCGCCGCTGGCGCAGGTGAAGAAGGTCTCGGGACCGGTGAACGGCAGCCGCTCCTGCATCACCGCGCGGGTGCTGGGCGCCTCCTCGACCACGATCGCCGACTCCGGTCGCTCGTCGGCGAGGGTCTGCAGGAGGAAGGCCTCGGTGAGCTCCGCGGGCGCGGTGAGCCGCGCGGGGCGTGGCCTGCCCGGCGGAGCGGAGCGGGCGGGCGGGGCGCTCGCGGCCAGCACCTCGGTGACCGTGGCGCGGACGCCGCCCACGAGCGCCGTCCCCTCCGGCGTCCACGCCGCGGTGTCGGGGTCCTCGACGACCTGGAAGAGGACGCAGCCGGCCGGCAGCAGGGGACCGCGCCCCTCCACGTGGAAGGTGAAGACGGGGGCGCCGAGCACCACCACCAGGTCGTGGCCGGCGAGCCGTTCCCGGATCGTCTCGCGCGCCGCGGGCAGGAACCCGGCGTACAGGGGGTGGTCCTCCGGGAACCCGCACCGCGGGGACAGCGGTGCGGTCCACACGCGGGCCCGGTGTCGTTCGGCCAGCGCGACCACCTCGGCGAAGGCGTGGTCACGGTCGACCTCGGCGCCCACGACCAGCGCGGGGGAGACCGCCCGGTCGAGCGCGGTGACGAGTCCCGCCACGAGGTCGGGGTCCGGTCGCGCCGCCGCGCCGACGGGGCGCGGCCGGGGCTCCGCCCCGGGCTCGGCGGGTACCTCCCAGTCGTCGACCGGGATCGAGAGGAACACCGGGCCACGCGGTGGCGTCATCGCGACGTGGTAGGCGCGGGCGAACGCCGCGGGGACGTCCTGCGGTCGGGCCGGCTCGCAGCTCCACTTGACGTAGGGGCGCGGCAGCTCGGTCGCCCGCTCGTTCATCAGGAACGGCTCGCCGACCAGCAGCGACCTCGCCTGCTGTCCGGCCGTGACGACCAGCGGCGTGCGGTTGCGCCACGCGGTGAACAGGTTGCCCATCGCGTGACCCACCCCCGCCGCCGAGTGCAGGTTCACCAGTGCCGCGGTGCCCGAGGCCTGGGCGAAGCCGTCGGCCATCCCGACGACGACGGACTCCTGCAGGCCCAGGACGTAGTCGAAGTCGTCGGGGAAGTCCCGGAACATCGGCAGCTCGGTCGAGCCCGGGTTGCCGAAGACCGTCGTCATGCCGCGGGCTCGCAGCTGCGCCACGACGACGTCGCGCACGGTCGTGCTCATGCCCATCCCTCCGTTGCGGGTGCAGAGCGCCGGTCCGATGGCCGGCCGGGCCCGAGGATCCTGGATCGCGGACAGGCAACCAATGCATAGGACCGTCGAGAGTCATAACCTCTGGGCATGACCTTCGAGGCAGGGCAGCTGCGGGCCTTCCTGGCGGTGGCCGAACACGGGGGCGTCGGGCGGGCGGCCGCCGACCTCGGCCTGACCCAGCCCGCGGTGAGCCGGTCGCTGCGCCGGTTGGAGGTGGCGCTCGGCGCACCGCTGTTCGAGCGGCACAGCACCGGCATGCGCCTGACCGAGTACGGCCGCGCGCTGGCCCCGCGGGCCCGCGCCATCGAGGAGGAGGCCCAGCGTGCAGTGGAGGAGATCCACACCATGCAGGGCCGGGGCCGGGGCACGCTGCGGGTGGGCAGCGTCGGGTCGGTGATCGCCCACCTGGTTCCGCGGGCCGTCGACGCGCTGCTGGTCGGGCACCCGGGGCTGGAGGTCCACATCCTCGAAGGGGTCGAGGACGTGCTGGTCGAGGCGCTGGCGGCCGCCGAGATCGACGTCGCCGTCGGCGCTGAGCTCGACGCGGACGAGCGGATCGCCGTCGTGGGCAGCCTGCGCTGGCAGGACCACGTCACGGTGGTCGCCGCGACCGGGCACCCGCTGCGCGCCGAACCGGGAGTGGAGCTCGCCGACCTGCTCGACCAGCGCTGGGCGATGCCACCGGCGCGGACGGCGCCCCGCCGCGCCCTCACCGAGATCTTCCGCCGCGCCGGGCTCGACGAGCCGCGGACCACCGTGACGACCCGCTCGGTGGTCGCGCTGAAGGCGCTGGTGGCCGACGCGGGATTCCTCAGCGTCATGCCCCGGCCGCTCTTCTCCGCCGAGCGCCGGGCCGGGACGATCGAGTCCCTCCACGTGCCGGGGGGGACCCGGGCGCGCCGGTTCGGGGTGTTCCGCAGGCGCGGCGGAGCGATGACGGGGCCCGCCGAGTCCTTCGTGGAGGAGTTGCGGCCGATCATCGTCGCGCTGCGGACCTGAGCGCGCGCGCCTGCCGACGACCTCGGTCCGGCTGCCCGTCATCGCCGGGCCGGTTCAGGCGGAGGCCTCGTCGGGCAGTCGGCAGGCGGGCTCGGGCTCCTCGGCGTGCAGCACGCGCCGGCTCGCGGACAGGATCGCGACGAGGCTGATCAGCGACACCGCCCCGAGCAGGACGGAGACGGCGATCGAGCTGTCGAACTCGGCGAGCAGGGCGGTGGCGGCCAGCGGGGTGAGCCCACCCCCGAGGATCGACGCGATCGTGTAGGCGATGGAGGCGCCGCTGTAGCGCAGGCGGATCGGGAACATCTCGGTGATCAGCGCCGGCTGTGGCCCCGCCATGATCGAGTTCGCGGCGGTGATGACGAGCAGTGCCAGGACGATCAGCGGTACGGAGGCCGTGTCGACGAGCCAGAACAGCGGGAACGCCCAGAGGACTCCGATACCGGCGCCCAGGGCGAAGGTGGCCTTGCGGCCGAAACGGTCGCCCGCCAGGCCTGCGCCGAGCATCATCAGGATCCAGCCCACGCTGACGCCGACGAGGATCCACAGCATCGTCGAGGTGGGAAGGCCGAGCCTGGTCGTCCCGTAGGAGACCATGTTGACCGAGACGAGGTAGCCGATCGCCGGTGCGGCGATGGAGGCGAGGCTGCCGATCAGGATCTGTCGGGGGCTGCGCCGGAACACCTCGACGATCGGCATCTTCTCGACGGTGCCGGAGTCACGGACCTTCTCGAAGTCCTCGCTCTCCTCGATGGCCAGCCGGATGACGAGTCCGACGATGATGAGCAGCGCGCTGCTGAGGAATGCGACCCGCCACCCCCATGCGGCGAACGCCTCCGGGGACATCAGGCTGGTGAGGAGCAGGAAGGCCAGCTGCGAGAGCAGGATGCCGGACGGCAGGCCGAGCTGGGGGAAGCAGCCGTAGAGCGAACGGCGCTTCGGTGGGGCGTTCTCGACGGCCATGAGTACCGCGCCCGCCCACTCGCCACCGACACCCGCACCCTGGATCAGCCGCAGCACCACGAGCAGGATCGGCGCCCAGATGCCGATGGTCTCGTAGGTGGGGATGAGACCGATGAGGGTCGTGGCGACGCCCATCATGAGCAGGGAGACGACCAGCATCGACTTGCGTCCGACACGGTCGCCGAAGTGCCCCATCACGATGCCACCGACGGGGCGCGCGATGAATCCGACGGCGAAGGTACCGAGTGCGGCGAGGGTCCCCGCGGTCTCGGAGAAGCCGGGGAAGAACTGCGTGCGGAAGACCAGCGTGGCCGCGACTCCGTAGATGAAGAAGTCGTACCACTCGATGGTCGTGCCGATGTAGCTGGCGAACGCGACCGTACCGGGCTTGCGGCGGGCGGCAGTGCCTCCCGACCGGGCCGACGTGCTGGTGGCCATGAGGCTCCTCGTTGAGCAAGCCGGTCCTCTCGGACCGGGCGGGGACGGAGATGGATGCGTGGCGTGCGTGACCCGAGTGGGCCACGGTGATCAGTGCAGAAGACCGCCGCCGTCACAGACGAGCGACTGGCCCGTGATCCGTGCGCCGTCGGCGGAGGCCAGGAACGCGATCAGCCCCGCGAAGTCCTCCGGTGTCACGAACTCCTGGATCGCCTGTTGGGACATGGTCCGGGCGAAGACCTCGTCGCCCGAGTGCGCGCGGGTGCCGGGCGTGGCGACCTGGGCGGGCAGCACCGCGTTCACGCAGATGCGGTGCTCGCCCAGCTCACGGGCCATGACCCGGGTCATTCCGAGCAGTGCGCCCTTGCTGGCGATGTAGCCGATCTGTCCCGGTGCGCCGGTGAAGAACGTCCGGGACGCGACGTTGACGATCCGGCCGCGGTGCGCGCTGTCCCGCAGGTGGGGAAAGCAGGCCTGCACCATGAGCAGCGGGCCGACGGCGTTGACGTCGTAGAAGCGGTGCAGCTCCTCAGGCGTCGCCTCCAGCAGGCTCGCGCGGCCGGAGAGGAGCCCGGCGTTGTTGACCAGGACGTCCACGCCGCCGAACCGGTCGGCGACCTCGCCGACCGTGCGGCTGACGGCTGTACGGTCGGTGACGTCGCAGGCCCGGTGGACGATGGATCCCGGGAAGTCGTCCCTGCGCAGCTCCGCGGGATCGGTCGCCAGGTCCAGGGCGGCGACGGTCGCGCCGTCGGCGGCGAGCCGCCGCGCGATCGCGCTCCCCAGACCGCCCGCCGCGCCGGTCACGATCGCGACGACGCCGGCGAGCCGGGCGGTCACCCCTTCTTCTCCTGCGGGTGGGTGGCCAGCGCCTCGACGGTGACGTCCATCCACGTCCACATGGGCAGGGACACGAGGGCGTCGTGCAGGGCGGCGGGATCCTCGGCCTCGTAGAGGCCGATCGTGGCGTTGCGACCGGGCACCCGCCAGAGCCGCCGGAGGACACCGGCCTCGCGCAGCTCCGTCGCCCGCTCCCGCTCACCCTTCCTGAGCCGGTCCCGGATGTCGGCGGGAGTATCGTTCGGCAGCCTGTTCTCGGTGCGGACCAGGAATTCCATGACGTGTCCTCTCAGCTCGGGGCGATCTCGAGCAGCAGCGCGGCGAGCTCGTCGGGCGCGGTGACCATGGCCTCGTGACCGGTGGCGAGCCGGTGCGTCGGCCAGCCGCGGACCGCGGCACGTTCGGCGTGGGCCGCGAAGACCCGCATCCACTCCACGCACTCGATGAACACGGCCGGGACCTGGTCGCCCTTGCCGGTCAGCCGGAGCGGTTCGGTGTAGGTGAGCCAGGGGTGCGGGGTGAGCCGGGGGGTGAGCCAGTCGATGTCGGCCTGCTCGGTGACGCCGAGCTTTGTCAGCGACCGGGGTGGGACCAGCCACCCGAACCCGGGGCCCTCGGCGGCCTCGCGCCAGTGCCCGGCCACGGTGGCGGGCTGCAGGTCGATGGCGGCCTCTCCGTCGTCGCCGACGAAGGCGTCCAGGTAGACCCGGGTGGCCAGGCGCTCCGGGACCCGGTCGGCCGTGCCGGTGACGATCTGCCCGGCGTAGCTGTGCCCGACGAGCACGACCTCGCGCAGGTCGTAGGCCTCGATCATCCCGACGACGTCCTGGACGTGGGTCGAGAGCCCGACCTGCGGGGTGAGGGTGTGGGCGCGGTCGGACAGCCCGGTCAGGGTCGGGGTGTGGACGTCGTGGCCCGCGGCACGCAGGGCCGGGACCACCCGCTCCCACACCCAGCCGCCGTGCCACGCGCCGTGGACCAGGAGGAACGTGCTCACGGGGTCTCCTCCCCGTCGGCGAGGTCGTCGACGTAGCGGACGCCGAGACGTTCCAGCAGGGGGCGCATGCCGTAGACGTCGAGACCCAGCTCGCCGTCGCGGAACCGGCGACGCTTGGCCTCCTCGTTCGCCTCGCGTTCCGCCGCGGCCGCGACGACGGTCCCGCCGTCGGCCAGCGGGACACAGAGCACTCCGTCGTCGTCGGCGACGATGATGTCGCCGGGGTGGACGAGCTGACCGGCCACCACGACCGGCACGTTGACCGATCCCGGGACCGCCTTCGCGGTGCCCTGCGCGTGCACGGCCCGCGACCACACCGGGAAGCCCATCGCCTGCAGGTCCGCGATGTCGCGCACTCCGGCGTCGGTGACCAGGCCACGCACGCCGCGGTGCAGCAGCTGGGTGGCGAACAGGTCGCCGAACATCCCGTCGGTGCACCGCGAGGTGGTGGCGACCACCAGGACGTCGCCCGCCCGGCACTGCTCGATCGACGCGTGGATCATCAGGTTGTCCCCGGGATGCGACAGGACGGTCACCGCCCGTCCGGCGATCCGGGCACCGGGGTAGATCGGGCGCAGCTCGGGACCGAGCAGCCCACGACGGCCGTGGGCCTCGTGGGCGGTGGCGACGCCGCTCGTCGCCAGCGCGTCGACGACCTGCGGTGACGGCCCCCGCGTCGTCCGGACGATCACGTGGCCGGTCACAGCAGCACGTCCCCGACGATCGGGAACACCCGCTGGTAGGCCTCGGCCTGCACGATCGACCTGGCGCCGCCGTTCCGCACGGCCTGCACCCCCCGGCGCAGGCCGAGATCGGTGTAGTACTGCACGAGGTGCGCCTGCGCTCCCATGCACTCCATGGCCTTGCGCTTGCGGTCGAACACCGGGGTGATGTCCAGCAGCAGGTTCGGAGCGAAGCCGCACTGCTCGGGCTGGTGCGGCTCGAACTGCAGCACCTGCGGTGCTCCGATCGGGCTCGTCGAACGGTCGTGGCCCGCGGCCTGCGCGACCTGCCGGGCGAGCAGCGTCGCCTCGTGCGCGGCGTCGTGGTCGCGGTTGTACGGGTCGTTCGCGACATGGGTGAGCAGCAGCTCGGGTTGTGCCGACCGCATCGCGCCGACGATGCGGTCGAGCCCGGCGTCGTCGATGCGCAACGGGTAGTCGCCCAGGTCGAGGAAGGAGATCGCGGCGCCGAGCGCCTCCGCGGCCCCCTCGGCCTCGGCGCGCCTGCCAGCCTTCGCCTTCTCCAGGGTCATGCCCTCCTGCCGCCACAGGCCCTGGGACTCCCCGCGCTCGCCGTAGCTCAGACAGACGATGCGCACGTCGTAGCCGCGCTCGGCGTAGAGGGCGAGCGCTCCCCCCGCGCGCCACACGAAGTCACCGGAGTGGGCACTGACCACCAGTACGGAGGGTCGTTTCTCGTCAGCCATCGCTGCAGCCATCGCCTTCCTCGGCCGATCGGGACCGGCCACCGCGCGTCCGCGATGGCGCCGAGCACGACGCTAGAGACGGGCCCGGAACGGGGTAACTCGCGAATGACCGGACCGGTGCGGAGCCTCGGCCGGTCCCGCCTACGTCATTCGTCGTGGTGCCGGCGCGCCGCGACGGCCCGGTACGCGCGGGGGGCCACGGTGTAGCGCGCGCGGAAGAGCCTGCTGAAGTGGGAGGCCCGCGGGATGCCGACCGCCACGCCCACCTCCTGGACGGGGCGCGCGGGATCGTCGTCCAGCAGCTGCCGCGCGCGCTCGAGCCGGGCCTCGCGCAGCCAGGTCGCCGGTGTGGAGCCGACGTCGGCGAAGAGGGCGAACAGGTACCGCTCGGAGATGGGGATGGAGGCGGCCACACAGGCGGGGGAGAGGTCGGCCTCGTGCAGGTGGTCGCTCATGAAGCGGCGGGCCCGGCCGAGGAGCGCGGCCCGCGGGTTCGGCTGTCGCGAGGGACCGTCGACGCGGTCCAGCAGGGCCCCGGCGGTCAGTTCGGCCGCCGCACGGGCCGCTATCCGTGCGGAGGGGTCGTCCCGGTCGGTGGGCTGGCGGATCAGCGCCGGCAGCGCCGACGAGGCGACGGCGGCGGGGCCCGAGCGTCCGCTCATGGTCCACGCGGTCACCGGCCTCACCTGCCCGACCACGCCCTCCGGCGAAGTAGATGTCGGTGAGGGTGGTGCGTCAGAACTCCTGCTGGTCGGCGCGGGGGACGCTCGGAACCGGCGTGACGATGGCCCTGGCCTCGGGCGCCGCGGCCGTCGGCCTGTTCTGCTACCCGCTGCTGCAGGAGACGGTCGGTGCGGGCGGCGCGATCCTGGTGACCGCGCTCGTCCCCGCCGCCGGAGCCCTGGTGGCGACCGTGATCCGCTGGGACCCGGAACGGGATCCGGCCCCCACCGCCCCCGCCGCCGGCGGCCGCCGCTGACGGGCACGGGGAGTACGTCATCCGTCCCGACCGTGCGCGGCGGCTCCACCGGGCGTGATCGGTCATTACTCGGTGGCCGCCCTCCGATGCTCCTTGCAAGCATCGTTGCGGCGCCGGAGTGGGGCGTCGTCGTGCCACCTCAGTGAAGAGGAGCAACATGAGCGAGCCGGCCTCCGCGATGTCCGCACGCCAGTCCCGACGGGTCGCCTTCGCGACACTCATCGGGACCACGATCGAGCTCTACGACTTCTTCATCTACGCGACCATCGCCTCGCTGGTCTTCTCCCAGGTGTTCTTCGCGCCCGCGGGGGCCGGTGTCGCCCAACTCCTGTCCTTCGCCACCATCGGCATCAGCTTCGTCTTCCGGCCGCTGGGTGCGTTCCTGTCGGGCCACCTCGGCGATCGGGTCGGCCGGCGCACGATGCTGGTCGCGACGCTGGTCCTCATGGGTGGGGCGACCACGGCCATCGGCCTGTTGCCGACGTTCGAGACCGCGGGCGTGCTCGCCCCCGTCCTCCTGCTGCTCCTGCGCATCCTCCAGGGCATCGCCGCAGGTGGCGAATGGGGAGGCGCCGTGCTGATGGCGGTCGAGCACGCCCCACGCGGGTGGCGCGGCCGCGCGGGCGCCTTCCCCCAGCTCGGTTCGCCGCTCGGCATGATCCTCGCCTCCGGCGTCACGGCCCTGATGACCGGCGTGATCTCGCCCGGCCAGGCCTTCCTCGACTGGGGGTGGCGGATCCCGTTCCTGTTCAGCGTGGTGCTGATCGTGATCGGCTTCGTCGTGCGGCTCTCGGTCGACGAGAGCCCGGTCTTCACCGAGATGGCCGCGAAGCGGGCCCGCAGCAGGACCCCGGTCGTCGAGCTGTTCCGCAGGCACTGGGCGCTCGTGCTGCTCGCCGCGCTGATCATGGCGGGCAACAACGCCGGGGGCTACGTGACCATGGGCGGCTTCCTCTCGGCCTACACGACCGACCCGGACGGACCCTTCGGGCTCGACCGGACGTCCGTGCTGCTGGCGATCACGGGCGCGGCCGTGGTCTGGGCGTTCACCACGTACGCCGCGGGGGTGCTCGCCGACCGCATCGGCCGCAGGCGGATCAACCTGATCGGCTACGGCTGTCTGATCCTGGCGGTCTTCCCGATGGTCGCCCTGGTGTCCACCGGCAGCGTCTGGCTGCTGTTCCTCGGGGTCTCCCTGTTCACGTTCGGCTCCGGCCTCGCCTTCGGCGGGCAGGCGGCCTGGTACACGGAGCTCTTCCCGGCGTCGGTGCGGTACTCCGGTGTCGCCATCTCCTTCGCGATCGGCTCGATCATGGGCGGCGCGTTCGCCCCGCTCATCGCCTCGGCCGTGCTGCAGTCCAGCGGGACCCTGTACGCGGTGGCCTTCTACCTGCTGGGCATGTTCGTCCTCGGGACGATCGCCTGCGTCCTGCTCCGCGACCGGCCCGACATCGACCTCGGCCCGGACAACCAGGCCGAGCAGGAACGCGGCGCCACGGTGTTCGACCGACAGGCGCCGCAGCACGCCGAGACCTCCGTGCCGCGGTGACCGCGTTCCGCACGACCGACGGCGGGCCTCCCCGTCGTCTCCCGACCAGCGAAGGGCACTGGTGAACCCGTGGTGACCGAACCGACCCGGTCCGAACCCACCGTCGCGGCCGCGGCGGCCGAGATCCTCCGGTCCGAGGGGGTGACCCACCTGCCCGCCTACCCGCTGAACCCGCTCATCGAGGCCGCGGCGGGCCTGGGGATCCGTCCGGTGATCGTCCGGCAGGAGCGGGTCGGCGTCCACATGGCGGACGCGATCAGCCGGCTCGGCGACACCGTCGGCGTGACCTGCATGCAGTCGGGGCCGGGTGTCGAGAACGCGTTCGGTGCCGTCGCGCAGGCCTACGCCGAGGGTGTCCCGCTCGTCGTCATCCCGGGGGGAGCGCCCCGGGCCGAGACCTGGGTCCCGCCCGCGTTCAACGCGGCGCTGAACTTCCGGCACGTGACGAAGGCGACCGAGCAGGTCACGACGGGTGCCGGGCTCGTCCCGGCGCTGCGCCGCGCGTTCGCCCAGGCCCGCAACGGCCGCCCCGGGCCGGTGCTCGTCGAGATCCCGGCGGACGTCTGGGACGAGGCGGCGCCCGGCCTGGAGACCTACACGCCGTCGCGCCGCGCCCGTTCGGCGCCCGACACCGGGTCGGTGGAGGCCGCGGCCCGCGCGCTGGTCGAGGCCGACCGGCCGCTGCTGTACGCGGGCCAGGGCGTGCACCGCGCGACGGCGTGGCGGCAGCTGCGCGAGCTGGCGGAGCTCCTCGAGGCGCCGGTGACCACCAGCATCGAGGGGAAGAGCGCGTTCCCCGAGACCCACCCGCTCGCCCTGGGCTCGGGCGGGGTCGCCATGCCGCGGGCGGTGTTCGAGCACGTGCGGGACGCGGACGTCGTGTTCGGTGTCGGGGCCAGCTTCTCCGCGACCCCGTTCGGGATCCGGTTCCGCACGGCGGGCACGTCCTTCATCCACAACACCGCCGACCCCGGCGACCTGGACAAGAACATCCCGGCCGAGCACGCCCTGCTGGGGGACACCGCGCTCGCCCTCGACCTCCTGCTCGAGGCGGTCGCCGACCGTCTCGGCCGTCCCCGCGGCCGCGCCGAGGAGGTGGCTGCACGGATCAGGGCGCAGAACGGCCCGTGGCTCGAGAAGTGGCGGCCGCTGCTGACCAGCACCGCGACCCCGCTGTCGCCCTACCGCGTGATCTGGGACCTCCTGCACACCGTCGACGTCGAGCGGACCACGATCACCCACGACGCGGGCAGCCCGCGGGACGAGCTGACCCCGTTCTGGCGGTCGGTGGCCCCCCACAGCTACTTGGGCTGGGGGAAGTCCACCCAGCTCGGCTACGGCCTCGGCCTGGCGATGGGCGCCAAGCTCGCGCAGCCCGAGCGGCTGTGCATCAACGTGTGGGGCGACGCCGCCATCGGCATGACGGGCATGGACCTCGAGACCTGCGCGCGCGCCGGCATCCCGGTCCTGTCGATCCTGTTCAACAACTCCGCCATGGCGATGGAGGACCGGATCATGGCGACCTCCCGCGAGCGCTTCGCCAGCACCGACATCACCGGCGAGTACGCGGAGATGGCGCGGGCCTTCGGCCTGCACGCCGAGCGCGTCGCCACGCCCGCCGAGATCGTGCCCGCGATCCGCAAGGCCGTCGCCGCGACCGAGGACGGCACACCGGCGCTCCTGGAGTTCGTCACCACCCGGGAGAAGACCTACTCGACCTTCGACTACGTCACCTATCAGGGCTGAGGGGGAACCGTGCGCGCAGCACAGATGGTCGCTCCGGGACGTCTCGAGACCGTCGAGGTCCCGATCCCGGAGCCCGGGGAGGGCGAGGTCCTCGTCCGCACGCATCGCGCCTCGATCTGCGGAAGCGATCTCCACGTCGTCTTCGACGGCTTCTACGCGGGCGAGTACCCCGCCCCGCCCGGCTTCCCCGGCCACGAGGGGGTCGGCGTGGTGGAGCGGTCCCGCTCGGCCGGGTTCGCCCCCGGCGACGCGGTCCTCGTGGCGCCGGTCCCGCACGCGGCGGGCTGCTTCGCCGAGTGGCAGGTCGTCTCCGAGCGCTCGCTGGTCACCCTGCCCCCGGGCGGTGACCTCGACCGGCTGCTGATGGCCCAGCAGCTGGGCACCACGATCTACGCCATGCGCCGGTTCTGGCCCTCGACCATGGGCAGCGGCGAAGGGCGCTCGGTGGCGATCTGCGGCGCCGGGTCGGCCGGACTGTTCTTCACCCAGCTGGCCCGCCGGGCGGGGTTCAGCTCCGTGCTCATCGCCGACAAGGCGCCGTCGCGGGTGGCGCTCGCGGCCGCGTTCACGGTGGACGCCGCGGTGGACGTCGCGCAGACCCCGTTCGTGGACGCCGTCGCCGAGATGACCGGCGGCGTGGGGGCCGACCTGGTCATCGAGGCCGCGGGCTACGACGAGACGCGCATCCAGTGTCTGCGCGCCGTCCGGCCGCAGGGCCGGATCGGGCACTTCGGTTTCCCGGAGCGGCCCAGCGGGCCGACGCCCTGGGACTTCGCGGAGGCCTGGGCCAAGCAACCGTCCATCGAGCACAACCACAGCACCCAGCTCGAGCCGGGCCTCACCGCGTTCCGCGAGGCCGTGGACCTCATCCACTCCGGTGCCGTCGACGTGACCCCGTTCCTCGAGCCGGTCTACCGGCTCGAGGACACCCAGCACGCGCTCGAGGCTGCCCGCGACCAGCGGGGCGGGAAGGTCACGGTCGACCTCTCCGGCGGGGTCTGAGGGACCCGTCCGGGCGCGGTACCGACCGCGAACGCCGCAGGGGGTAGGACGACGACGTCCTACCCCCTGCGGATCACATGGTGCGCCGTCAGGGACTTGAACCCCGAACCCGCTGGTTAAGAGCCAGCTGCTCTGCCAATTGAGCTAACGGCGCATGTGTTCAGTTGTGGTCCTGCGTGCGCCGTCAGGGACTTGAACCCCGAACCCGCTGGTTAAGAGCCAGCTGCTCTGCCAATTGAGCTAACGGCGCGTGTGGAGTTGTCGTGCCTCGCCCACGCACGGAGGATCGATCCCGGGCGTGCGATGGGATCGATCGCCGAGGCGGCGACCGGGTGAGTGACGGGACTTGAACCCGCGGCCCCCTGGACCACAACCAGGTGCTCTACCAACTGAGCTACACCCACCATGCGTTCTCCCGGGCACTCCCGGAAGCGCTGAACTACTGTAGCCCGCCCGCTCCGGGGGGTGTCAGGCGGGGGTCGTACCGCCCTCCGGGGGTGCCGCGACGTGCGCGACCGCGGCCGCGGCGGCCTGCGCCTGCTCGGTCGTCGGACCGGGCGGGGACACGAACAGCGCCTGCCGGTAGTAGGCCAGCTCGCGGATCGACTCGCGGATGTCGGCGAGCGCGCGGTGCGCGAGGCCCTTCTCCGGCTTCGCGTAGAACACCCGCGGGAACCAGCGCCGCGCCAGCTCCTTCACCGAGCTGACGTCGATCATCCGGTAGTGCAGGTACCCGTCGAGCTCGGTCATGTCCCGAGCGATGAAGCCGCGGTCGGTCGCGATCGAGTTGCCGGCCAGCGGCGCCGAGCGGGCGTCCGGGACGTGGGTGCGGACGTAGTCGAGCACCATCTTCTCGGCCTGCTCGATCGTGACCGTCGCGCGGCGGACCTCCTCGGTCAGCCCGGACCGGGCGTGCATGTCGCGCACGACGTCGGGCATCGCGTCGAGCTTCGCGTCGTCACAGGCGATCACCACGTCGACGCCCTCGCCGAGGATGTTGAGGTCGCCGTCGGTGACCAGTGCCGCGATCTCGATCAGGGCGTCGGAGCCCAGATCCAGCCCGGTCATCTCGCAGTCGATCCACACCAGCCGATCGGTCATCGTCACAGCCTAGGTGACGTCGTCGCGACCGGCGCGAGCCTCGGCCGTCACCGTCGGGGGAGTGCCCTAGGCTCGCGCCGTGGCTGACGACACACCTGCCCGCACCATCGCCGCCGGATACGCCACCGACGGAGCTGTGCTCGAGCTCGGCACCGTCCTGGTCGACGGGGTGTGCGACCCGCAGGCGCGGGTCCGGATCCCCCTGGCGACGCTGAACCGGCACGGCCTGGTGGCCGGGGCGACCGGCACCGGCAAGACCAAGACACTGCAGGCCCTGGCCGGGCAGCTGTCCGACGCCGGGGTCCCCGTCCTGCTCGCCGACGTCAAGGGCGACCTGTCCGGCATGGCCCGCGCGGGCGAGCCGGACGACAAGGTCACCGCCCGCGCGACCGACACCGGCGACGACTGGAGCCCGACCGCGTACCCGGTGCAGTTCCTGTCGCTGGGCGACGGCGGCGTCGCCGTCCCGGTGCGGGCGACGCTGACCCAGTTCGGCCCGATCCTGCTGGCCAAGGTGCTCGGCCTCAACGCCACCCAGGAGTCCACCCTCGGCCTGATCTTCCACTGGGCCGACCGGCGCGGGCTGCCGCTGCTCGACACCAAGGACCTGCGCGCGGTCATCCAGCACCTCACCTCCGACCAGGGCAAGGCCGACCTCAAGGGCATCGGCGGGGTCTCCCCGGCGACGGCCGGGGTCATCCTGCGCGCGCTGGTCAACCTGGAGGCCCAGGGCGGCGAGGAGTTCTTCGGCGAGCCCGAGTTCGACCCCGCGGACCTGATGCGTCAGATCGACGGCAAGGGCGTCGTCACCCTGCTGGAGCTGGCCGAACGCGCCGCGAACCCGGTGCTGTTCTCCACGTTCCTGATGTGGCTGCTCGCCGAGCTGTACGAGGAGCTGCCCGAGGCGGGCGACCTCGACCGGCCCAAGCTGGTGTTCTTCTTCGACGAGGCGCACCTGCTGTTCACCGACGCGTCGAAGGCGTTCCTCGACCGCATCGAGCAGACCGTCAAGCTCATCCGGTCCAAGGGCGTCGGCGTGTTCTTCTGCACCCAGCTGCCCACCGACGTGCCGAACGAGGTGCTGTCCCAGCTGGGCGCGCGGATCCAGCACGCGCTGCGGGCCTTCACCCCGGACGACCAGAAGGCGCTGTCGCGCACCGTGCGGACCTACCCGAAGTCCGACGTCTACGACCTGGAGTCGGCGCTGACCTCGCTGGGCACCGGTGAGGCGGTCGTCACGGTGCTGTCCGAGCGCGGCGCGCCCACCCCGGTCGCCTGGACCCGGCTGCGGGCCCCGCGCTCGCTGATGGCGGCCCTGCCGGTCGACGACGTCCGCGCCGACGCCGCCGCCTCACCGCTGCAGGCGAAGTACGGGCAGATGGTGGACCGCGAGTCCGCCTACGAGAAGCTCACCGCGAGCATCGCGGCCGGGCCGGGCGGCGAGGCGACGCCGGTCGAGGCGCCCCCGGCACCCGCCCCGGAGCCGGGCCAGGCCCCGCCGCCCCCGCCGCAGGACTCGCCGGGCGGCGGGTTCTTCTCCAAGATCGGGGACTTCCTGCAGTCGCCGACCGGTCGTCAGCTCACCAACACCGTGACCCGCGAGATCACCCGCAGCCTGTTCGGGACCCGCCGGCGTCGCTGACCCACGGGTCAGGCCCGGAACGGGGTGACCGCATCCGGGGTCACCGCGGCCATCAGTGCGACGGCGTCGGCGGGGTCGAGGTCCAGCACCTGCACCGCGCCGCCGCCCGCGGCGGTGGTCGCCTCCAGCGTCAGCACCCCGGCGCGGCGCTGGAACAGGCTCTGCCGCACCCGCCATCCGATGACGCCGTCGCGGCGCAGCGCGGTCGTCGTGCGCAGCAGCGACCCGTGCCGGGCGACGAGGTAGCGCTCGTCGAGCCGGTGGCCCAGGGCGCGGTAGCGGTCCAGCGCGAGCGGCACGGCCACCACGACCAGCGCAACGCCGACGACGACCGGCCAGACCGCGGCGTCGAACCAGGCGAACACCCCGAGGGCGACGGCCGGGACGAGCGCGGGGCCGACCGCGCGCACCAGGCGCCG